>JAIORV010000090.1 GCA_021107945.1 Vulcanimicrobiota bacterium
TTAACACTCCATTTCTTTTTAGATTTTTGTTCACTTTCTGGAGTGCGACCATGTCTGTTTTTTTCCTCCTTTTTTCCTTACCTTATTATAGTATGCTCCTACAGACCAATATCAATTCTTGCATTCCTGAATTTCTGTCTTTGGTCCTCCTTGTTTCATTCCTTCGTTTTTCAAATTTTCCTCGTAGAAGCAGATCAGCCTGTAAATATAGAGTGAAGAGGAGCACATATAGATTCCCGGAGCGACCAGAACAAGTGAGATCAGCAAGCTGGATCCCAGATAAAAAAGAAATGCGAATATATGCAGAGTCCAATTCAAATCTCCCCTATAAAGACCAAGTCCGGGAATATATGTCCCGCCAACCACTCTAAAAAGCTCAATAATATGTGATTTAATAACATATGTGGCAACTGGAACGAGGATTCCCACACCGATTGACAATAGAACTATAGCTGCAAACAAAATAACAGATGTGACAATCAATCCCGATAAAAAACAAACAAAGAAATACATAGGCAAGGTCTTGATAATATTAAACAGTCTCCTGAATAATCGTGCTATCCCGACCTCTTCCGCCGCTATTATCGCCGGTGCAAAGTATATCGCCGCCGAGAATGCAAGAGCAACCAATGTTGAAATAATCACCAGGGGTGAAAAGATCAAGCCCAGCAGTATATCTCCCAGGAAAGGCACGAGAGAGGCATATAAGATGAAATGACATAGAAGCCAGAGTATATAACTGATTAGAACTATAACTGAGGGAATGATAATATATGTAGGAGCGAAGTTCTTTGAGAAATTGATACAATTTTTTACTTCAATGCTTTTTTTTAGAAAATATTTTATGAATATAATTCGACTTATAACCCCAAGGGATAAAAGAGCCATGACATAAAACCAGATAAATCCGACAAGAGCGACAGCTCCCCTTGCAAAATCGGACGAGATTCTGGAAGCAATGAATAACATGAAAGACAGGGGCATGATAGTTATTAACAGGAATTTCAGGAAAATAATGATAATTTCCCTGTCAAAAATCGGTTTGAAAGCTTCTGCGAGTGAGTTAAAAAGATTTCTCATAATATTAGTTTCTTTAGTCCTCCGTAGCTTGCTTTCGTGCAGGATTTTTTCATCTTTCAGCAAATATTGTCACATATATAATCCGGTTTCAGGAGTCTATAAAACGGGAAGCACTCCCTCCCTATTCACCCGAAGCAGATAATATACAGCCAAATATTCAATACTTCTGCAATGATTATTATATCCGGCATGAAATCGGGGACAGGATATGTCTGAACAAACACAAGTCGGCCGATTATCCCGGATTAACTATTAACTATTGAATTAATACTACATCGACTCAGGAATTGCCTGCAATTTTTTTTAAAAAAAGGAGGAAATCATGGGTAAGATAAAGTTTGGTACTGACGGCTGGCGAGCCGTTATGTGTGAAGATTTTACATTTGGAAATGTTGAAATCGTTGTACAGGGAATATGCAACTATCTTATAGATGCGGGAAAAGCCGACATGGGACTTGTGATAGGCTATGATACAAGATTTTTCTCGGACAGGTTTGCAAGAAGGTCCGCCAATGTATGTAATGCCAATGGAATCAAGGTGTTTTTAACGGCAAATGACGTTCCCACGCCTGTCGTAGCTTTTTCCATCCTGGACAAGGAAACTGCCGGAGCTTTAATGTTCACAGCAAGTCACAATCCATCGGAATATAATGGAATTAAATTTATTCCCGAGGATGCGGCACCTGCGCTTCCTGAAGTGACAAGCGACATAGAAGCTCATGTGAAAAATATTATCGAAACGGGTGATATAAAGAAACTCACCGATAAAGAGATGAAAGAAAAGGGTATGACCGAGGTTTTCAATCCCACAGCTCCATATATGAATCAGGTAAAGAAAATCCTTGACCTTACCGCTATTAACAATGCGAAGCTCAAGGTTGTATATGATCCTCTTTATGCAACGGGAAGAAATTATGTCCCCCTTCTTCTGAAAGATATAACAGAATTCAAAATGATCCATGGCAAGTCCGATCCCTATTTCGGAGGGATTATGCCCGAACCCAAGGGCGAACTGCTCACAGATCTCATTGACGAGGTAACAAAAACGGGCGCGCACCTGGGACTTGCGAATGACGGTGATGCCGACAGGTTCGGCATAGTCGATTCCGACGGCACTTTTATCAACCCGAACCAGGTTCTCGTGTTGGTATATATGCATCTTTTAAAAAACAGGGGACTCAAGGGAGATATAGCAAGAACCGTTGCAACGACCCATCTGCTGGATAGAATCGCTGAGCATTACGGTTTTAAGGCAATCGAAACACCGGTGGGGTTCAAATATATCGGGCATGAACTTGAGAAAGAAGGAGTTATCCTCGGTGGTGAAGAAAGCGGAGGACTCTCCATGGAGGGGCACATCCCGGAGAAAGACGGAATACTTGCTCTTGCGCTCATAACCGAGATACGGGCAATTGAAGGAAAGCCCCTGTTAACGCTTTTGCAGGAGATTTACGATCAATTCGGCGCTGTCTATACAAAACGTGTTGACATTCACTGCACCGATGAACATAAGAAGGAATTCTTTGAAACAATCAAATCCAACCCTCCGTCAGAAATCGCCGGTATGAAAGTGGAGCATTACTCTGATATGGATGGAATGAAATTGTATCTTGAGGATGGAAGTTGGATTCTATTCAGACCTTCCGGCACCGAGCCGCTTGTAAGGATATACTTTGAAGCGCTTTCAGATGAATCACTTGAATTGATGGCGAAAGAGGCGGCCAGGTATTTTATGGAAGAATAAGTCCGGTAGAATGGCGGAATTCAGAGGCCAGAGGTCAGAGGTCGGATGATGGAAAATGGATCTCGTTTCTCGTTTCTCATTTCCCCCTTCCATCTACTATTGAGGACACAAAAATATCAATGTTTCTTCTCTGGTTATTCTCTGCGTCCTCTGCGAGCTCTGCGGTGAAGAGGAACCCAGGATTTTTGTTGTTTGGAGCGATATGATCACTCAAAAAAAAATTCAGGAAATTGTGAGACTTATAGCCGATGTGAGCAACCCCGAGAAGGTCATTCTTTTCGGCTCCTATGCTTATGGGAATCCCACGAAAGATAGCGATCTGGATTTAATGGTAGTTGTCAGAAACAGCACCTTGCCCAGGCACAAACGTGCAAGGGAGATTAGAAAACACCTGTGGGGAATTACCGAGACACCAAAGGATATTCTTGTCTATACTCTGCAAGAAATCGATTACTGGAAAGAAGTGGAAGAGGCGTTTATTACAAGGGTTGTGAAAGAAGGAAAGGTTTTGTATGAAAGCAAAAAGGAGACTGATTAACAGTTGGGTTGACAAGGCAGGAAAGGATTTGCTTACCGCCGAACATGAATTATCTTTCTCGGACGCTGTAACGGAAAGCATCTGTTTTCACTGCCAGCAAGCTGTGGAGAAATATCTGAAGGCATATTTGATCTTTCTTGGTATTCCTTTTACAAAGACCCACGAAATCGGTGAATTGATCACAAGGTGTGAAACGAAGGATAAACTGATTTTTTCATTGAAGATAGAGGCAGATAAACTCACGGATTATGCTGTTGAGATCCGGTACCCGGATGCCTGGTCTGAGCCAAAATTGGATGAAGCAAAAGAGGCTTTTAAGATTGGAACGAAAATAAGAGATTATGTTTTAAATATAATCACATAATAAGAGTTGGGATATGGAGAACGCAGGCCGGATGCCAGAAGACGGATTATGGAGAATAGATAACGGAAGATGGATGACGGAGGAAGGATAACGGAAGATGGATGACTGATCTCGTTTCCCGCTTCCCATATCTCACTTCCCGTTGTATAGGAGAGACGAATTATGGTCTTAACAGAAACTCGCACCGAGAAGGGCTGTTTCAAGGGATGCCTTGTCTCAATAATAGTGGGGGCAGTCCTGGGAGGAGTCCTGGGACACCTGTTAATAGCTCCGCAAATGAAGGCAATGCCGGAAGTTGCAGGGCTCAGCCTATTTATCGGCGCTATCTTCGGGCTTATTCTGGGTGGAATAGTCGGACTTGTGATTAATTTCTTCACCATAAGAAGAGATAAGGAAGAAGAAGAATTTTAATTCTCATCTGACAGGCAGTCCGGGACATGGAAAAAATGAAGGAATCGGGACATTTCAAGACAATTAAACGGTAAATGAGACTATTGCTTCTCATGAAATGTTTGTCATTACTACAAGGAGGAATTTAAATAAGCCGCAAATCTGCAATAGATAGAAACGGGATCTGACCTCCATCATCCTATGTGGTCTTTGCGGTGAATAGGTACTTACTATGAACGAGATTGAAAACAATATACAAAATATTACTAATGGTGAAAACGGAGCAACATATACCTCTGGGGATATTCAGATTCTTGAGGGACTGGAGGCCGTCCGACGAAGACCGGCAATGTACATCGGTAACACAGGCGTTCAGGGACTTCATCATCTCGTTTTCGAGGTGGTTGACAACAGTATCGACGAGGTAATGCAAGGTGCATGTAACAGGATCGATGTAATAATCCATCAAGATAACTCAGTAACATGCATTGACAATGGAAGAGGAATCCCCATTGCTCCCGTTCCCGGGACCGAAGTATCCGCAGTTGAGACCGTAATGACGGTACTTCATGCCGGCGGTAAATTCGGAGGAAGCGGGTACAAGGTTGCCAGTGGACTTCATGGCGTCGGCGTATCGGTTGTAAATGCGATTTCCTCGTGGCTTGAAGTTACCGTCAAGAGCGACGGCAAGATTCACCGAATAAAATTTGCCCGCGGTGATGTGAAAAGCAAGCTCAAGATCGTGGGTGAAACCGATCAGACCGGAACAACGATAAAATTCAAACCCGATCCCAAGATATTCCGGGAAACCACAGAGTTTCACTTTGATCACCTTGCAAACCGCTTGAGAGAGCTTGCATTCCTTAACAGAGGACTCTCAATTAACCTGAAAGATGAGCGAGTAAATAAAAATGTGGAGTTTAAATATGAGGGCGGGATCTCCTCATTCATTGAACACCTGAATCTTAATAAAGATACACTGAATCCTATACCCATATACATTTCGAATAAAGATGAAAAATTCGAAATAGAAGCGGCGATTCAATATAATCTCACATATGACGAAAAGGTCTTTTCGTTTGCAAATAATATCAACACCCATGAGGGAGGATATCATCTCACGGGCTTCAGAGCGGCTATTACAAAAGCGGTAAATAAATATGCCCGTAAAAAGGGATTTATTAAAGAATCGGATAGCAACCTTGCAGGTGATGACGTTCGCGAGGGAATAACCGCTGTAATATCGGTAAAATTACAAGACGCCCAATTTGAGGGGCAGACGAAAACCAAGCTTGGAAACGTTGATATCAGACAGTTTGTGGAGTCATCATTAGAGGATACGCTGGAGATATATTTTGAAGAACATCAAAATATCATACAATTAATAATTGAAAAAGCGTTAAGCGCGTCAAAGGCGCGTGCGGCGGCAAAAAGGGCAAGAGAGGCAATACGCCGTAAAGGCGCACTTGACAGGTTATCACTTCCCGGCAAGCTTGCCGACTGCTCCAATAAAAGAGCGGAAGACTGCGAGATTTACCTTGTCGAGGGTGAATCCGCAGGCGGTTCGGCAAAGCAGGGACGGGACAGACATTTCCAGGCCATCCTACCCCTCAGGGGCAAGATCCTGAACGTTGAAAAAGCACGACTTGACAGGATCCTTGCAAACGAGGAAATAAGAACAATGATTGCAGCATTCGGCACGGGAATTGGAGAAGATTTTAATATAAACAAGTTACGTTATTACAAAATTATTATCATGACTGATGCCGATGTTGATGGCGCACATATTCGAACTCTTCTTCTCACTTTCTTCTACCGTTATCTCCCGGAGCTATTGAAAAAAGAGCATGTCTTTATAGCTCAACCTCCCCTTTTCCAGGTTAAAAAGGGCAAAAAGGTAAAATACGCCTATAGCGACGAGGAAAGAGACGAGTATTTCAAGGAAATGGGTGATGGAAACATTGTGGTTCAAAGATACAAGGGTCTTGGAGAAATGGATGCAAACCAACTCTGGGACACTACGATGGATCCGGCATCCAGGACGATAAAAAAAGTTGAGCTAGAAGACGCGGTTGAGGCGGACAGAATATTTACAATCCTCATGGGAGACAAGGTTGAGCCGCGCAGAGATTTTATCGTGACATATGCAAGAGACGTAAAAAATCTAGACATCTAGATTAAATATAGAATATACAATTTCAGGAGTGGATTATGGAAACACAGGAACGAATAGTACCGATTACAATTGAAGACGAAATGAAGGATTCTTATCTGGATTACGCAATGAGCGTTATCGTATCGAGGGCATTGCCCGATGTATGCGATGGGTTGAAGCCCGTACACAGACGAATCCTATATTCCATGAGCCGGCAGAATCTGACGCCGGGAAGACCTTATAAGA
Source organism: Vulcanimicrobiota bacterium (assembly GCA_021107945.1). GTDB lineage: Bacteria > Vulcanimicrobiota > JAJTBE01 > JAJTBE01 > JAJTBE01 > JAIORV01. Next base: position 6,518 of record JAIORV010000090.1, read on the forward strand.
AATCGGCCTCAACGGTCGGAGACGTTATAGCCAAATACCATCCTCACGGAGATAAAGCCATATATGATTCGATGGTTCGTATGGCGCAGGATTTCAATCTGCGCTATCTCCTGGTTGACGGACACGGTAATTTCGGCTCTATTGACGGCGATCCGCCTGCGGCTATGCGATATACAGAGTCAAGACTTACCAGAATGGCAATCGAAATGCTCGAGGACCTCGATAAGGAAACGATTGATTTCAGACCCAACTTTGATAACTCTCTGGAAGAACCCGTGGTCTTACCGGCAAAACTCCCCAACCTACTCGTCAACGGCTCGGTAGGGATTGCAGTGGGCATGGCGACAAACATACCTCCACATAACCTGGGGGAGGTAGTTGACGGACTTGTTACCCTTATTGATGATCCCGAAGTCCCTGATGAACAGCTTTTCAAGATTATCAGGGCTCCCGACTTCCCCACGGGAGGATTGATAATGGGACTGGAAGGCGTGAGAAATGCCTTCAGCACCGGCAGAGGATCCATTACAATGAGAGCCGTGACCGAGATATTTGAGCATAAAAACGGCCGTTACGATATAATAGTCACAGAAATTCCATACCAGGTCAACAAAGCGAAACTGGTGGAGCAAATCGCCAACCTGGTAAAGGAAAAGAAAGTATCGGGAATACGTGATATCAGGGATGAATCGGACAGGCGCGGAATGAGGGTTGTAATAGAATTATCATCAAACAATAACCTGCCACAGATTACTCTCAACCAGCTTTTCAAGAGGTCATCCCTCCAGAGTAATTTTAGTGTCAATATGGTCGCCCTTGTCAATGGCGTCCCCAAGTTATTGACCCTCAGAGACACCCTCAAATTATACCTTGAGCATAGGTATAGAGTTATTGTAAGGCGTTCACAATTTGAGTTGAAAAAAGCAAAAGCAAGGGCACATATCCTTGAAGGTCTGCAGATTGCCCTTGACAATATAGATGAGATCATTGCCACAATACGCGCTTCTCAGACAGGGGCGGAAGCCAAGGAGAAACTGATTGAGAGGTTCCACCTCAGCGATGTTCAGGCACAAGCAATTCTGGATATGCGCCTGCAAAGACTCACCGGTCTCGAAAGGCTGAAAATCGATGAGGAATATGCCGAGCTTCTGAAGAAAATCTCATACCTCGAGGATCTGCTTGCAAGCGACACACGTATTCACGAGTTGATCAGAGAAGAACTCCTGGAAATAAAAAACAAGTACAGCGATGCACGGCGCTCAAAAATTACGCGCGGGATCGACACCAACTTTGACCAGGAAGACCTTATCCCCGAATCCGACGTCTTTGTTACTATCAGTCACGGGGGGTATATCAAGCGATTCCCACTCATGACATACAAGAGACAAAGAAGAGGCGGAAAGGGCATTGGCTCATCAAAGCTCAAAGACGAGGATTTCATTGAGCATACATTTGTAACAACCACTCACCACTATCTCCTGTTCTTTACCAATAAGGCGAAAGTCTATAGGTTGAAAGTCTATGAGATACCGGAGATGGGAAGGAAAGCCCGGGGAACATACCTGATGAACCTTATACAGATCGACAGGGATGAATATATCAGTGCAATCATACCCGTGAGAGATTTTAGCAAGGACTCGGGCTATCTGGTTATGGCTACAAAAAAAGGATACATCAAGAAAACAGCTCTTTCCGAATATGCCCATATATACAAAGTAGGACTATTTGCACTCACATTATCGGAAGATGATGAACTCGTTGCAGTACATCAGACTTCCGGCAATATCGAGCTCTTTCTTTCTACAAGAAAAGGCAAGGCAATCCGATTCCGGGAAGATCAAATAAGGCCTATCGGAAGAAGAGCCAGAGGTGTCAAGGGAATGAAGCTCAGGCAAGGCGATTATGTTGTTGCGATGGATTATATTTGTAAGGGTGACCAGGTACTGGTAATTACGGAAAACGGACTTGGAAAAAGGACTCCGCTGGAAGAGTTTTCCGTGCAAAAACGATACGGATATGGACTCATTGCCACAAAGGTCACAAAAAAGACAGGACCGGTAGTCATGGCAAGAATCGTACATGAAGATGACGAGTTAATCGTTACCACAAACTGGGGCTACGTAATTCGACTCAAAGCCAAAGATCTTTCCATCTATGGACGTGCTACCCAGGGAGTGATTGTCATACGCCTCGATCCCGATGATATTGTAACGGGATTTTCCGTGATACCATATGAATATGAAAATCAAGAAGAACTTGAAGATGAAGAATAAGAGTAATTATTCACCGCAGAGTGTCAAATGAAGTTAACACTTTTGACCACTATTAATTCCATTATATTTGGGTTCAGGTTGGTCTCCTGACCAGCCTGAACTTTATGAAATCAAAAATTAGAAATCCCCCGATAAAAGTGGCCGAATAGTTACGAATAAGCTTTTTCATAGATAAAGTCATTTTTATTGAAAGTTTTAGTAAAACCGCAAATCTGCAATAAATAGCATATATAACCGGAGGAAAGAAAATGAATAATACGGAACTGAAAGAAAATAATCCATTCTATAATCCTGAAATTGAATCGCGAATGGAGAATATTAAGAATATTTTTTTAATATTCAGCGGAAAGGGAGGCGTGGGGAAAAGTACAATAGCGGCAAAACTTGCTTCACACCTTGTCCTTGAGGGAAAACAAGTGGGACTCCTTGATGTGGATATTCATGGACCCAGTATTCCGACTCTCTTTGGCATTGCCGACAAAAAGCTGGAGACGAAGAAAAACAACCTGGAACCCATAAGGGTCGGAGAAAATCTGAAAGTCATATCCATAGGCTTCCTTTTACAATCTGAAAACGATGCCGTGATCTGGCGTGGACCCCTGAAAACACAGATGATTATTTCATTTCTGCGAGATGTTGAATGGGGTAATCTCGATTATCTTATTATTGACTTACCCCCGGGCACAGGTGATGAGTCCCTTTCAATATGCCAGTTCCTGAACGGCAGGGCGGAAGCGGTGATTATTACAACCCCGCAGGATCTCTCGGTTAAGGATGTTCAAAAAGCTATCACTTTCTGCGGGCAATTGCATATACCGATTGCCGGAATAATTGAAAATATGAGTGGATTTATCTGCCCTCATTGCGGAGAAAATGTTGACATATTTAAGACCGGAGGAGGAGAGAAGCTTGCCGCAAAGTCGGGAGTGAATTTCCTTGGACGGATCCCCATATTCCCGATAATCGTCGAAGAATCGGATTCAGGGAAAATTATGGAATCTAAAACAGGGGAAGATGAAATGGCAAAAATATTCAAACGCCTTACCACATACGAGAAAGGGGAAGGCAGAAATGAGAAGTGAGAATGTCAGATTCTGATCTCTGATCTCCATTTTCTATTTTCTCTTCTTCTGGGACATTACATATGTGGACTTACCTATCAGATAACTGATATAATCAGCCATATCCTTATTCATCCAGGTTTCAATTCCTATAATACCCTGATCGGTAAGCAGGTAAAGCTCCGTTCCACCCTTTCCTTCACGGGGCTTTGTTAACATCTCATCTTTCTTTTGAGATAAGTTCAGCCTATGTACCTTGCAACCGGAAGCTTGAATTATATGGACCATCTTGACCTCTTCCAGGGGTATATTTCTTTTTATTTCCGCTGTTGTATGATGGCGATGGTACCTTATCTCATCAGGAGTAATCGCTATTTCTTCCAGATTGCCGCTTTCAAGAGATCGGCCCACAAAAAAGACAACAGCTCCAAGTATTGTCGTTCCCAGTCCATAAAGGAGATATTTCGGATTAACCAATGTTACTGTCAGAAAAATTAAAATTGTAATGATAAAGAAATAGAGTGAAATGTCATATAAAATGGAAAAGGGAGGAAATCTGAACTTGATAAGATCCCGATACCGCGCTTTTTCCGGTATGACAAAATCCACATGTGGAGCATCTTTTCTGGGCATCCCCTTTGGATATTGATTACGCATACGCCGGTGTAACGGATCCTCGAAATGCTCAACACCCAACTCCCTCTTTGGAAGTTCGGGAACAATCATAGTAATGCTCTTGTCAAAAAAGATGGCAAATATATCGGCAATTGCTTTTGCCTGATCTTTATCTTTCGTTAACTCCATGGCATATGATTTGCCGGAAGAATATACAATCCTGACCTTGTACTGAGCATCAAGATCTTCACCTGCACTGACTTCAACCTCAATAGACGAGATCATGCCGGATTCAAGTTGAACTTTGTGAGTTCCGATGAAATTCATCTCCCACAAGTGCTCGTCCGGACAGGTGAATACATAAAATTTATAGCTGGAAATCTTAATATATACATACATAATAATGACAATTCCCGCGATGCAGAGCATAGCCGCAATTACCTTAAGAACCAATCCCCCTAAAAAAAATGAAACAAGTCCTATCAAAAAAAACGCAAATCCCAATCCCGCCATCGGAATGGGTATGGAAAACTTCTGATTGTGAATCTCGAGCTTATTCTCTCCCTTTTGAATAAATCGCATTCCTCTGATAATCCTTTCAATCGGAAAATTTATTTGTATTACTATTTGTTTTCTTTATTGAGATAATCCTGCATATAATAGTCCAATATGTGTGCCTGATTCAATTGTTTCGATGATAATTAATCTAAAATGCTAGTTATATTTCTTTCTGGGAACCTTCTTAAAAGAAAGTTCTCAGCCTTAAGCCGCTGAAGCGGCTTGATGTAAAGCTACCTCCCCATAAGCCGCTTCAGCGGCTTAACAAGGAGGAAACCCGCTTCGTAATCAAGGGGCGTGGATGAAACACTTTTTAAATAAGGCTTTTTCCCAAGTAACTAGCATATTGGGTTAATTAATCTTGTAATCAAGCTTGTCTCTTCTTTTTTTGTCAGTCAGGGGACCTCCGGCAATTGTGATAATTTCCTTGTCTATTTCTTTGGTTATCTCGATAAGGTGGAAAGATAAAGAAGACCCTGAAACATGTTCCCTGAATAAATTCAGGGCAGGCTTTTGCGGTGAATAGTCATAAAATCCTATCCTGCAATTTCCTCCAGGTATCCTTCAAGGAAGCTTTCAAGCTCATCTTCCTGAAAGTCAAGATCCCGGAAGACCTTTACGAGCCATCTGCCGATTAACTCTCTTTTCTTTTTGTGATCCACGACACCTTTCAACTCGAAGTAGGACATAATACTCATTTGATATTGTGCTTTTTCAAGCCTGGCAATAATTTCCTGAGTTCTGTCCATATCCCAGTGAATGATCGAACCCACTCCCAGCTTTAAAGGAAGCTCCCAGAGAAGCCGCTTTCTGATATCGTTCTCCTTGTCCTGAGTCAAAATCTCGTATAGGACTTTACAATCGCCCCTGTATGAGTTGTTGAATTTCTCCGCTTCTATTTCTTCAAGCCATTTTTTGAAGTTTTCCTCTATTTCGTTATCATCGTCTGGTAAATTGAAAAGCTTTACGAGTTCTTTCCACAAATTACTGACAATACCGGCAGATTTCCTGTTGATATTTTTCACGACTTCGGATAAATTCTCAAGAATCTCTTTCACCTGATTCGAGAATTCCATCCCGGCAGGATTGAGGCCGAGAGCGGAGGGAATATACTTCATGCATATTTCCTGTCCGTTTTTATCCTTATATTGTGCAATCATCCTTAGAAAAGCCGGGATCCGGGAATCTTCAAAGACTTCCCTGTGTATAACATCCGGGATCCCCGCGTACCAGTCTATCATCGATTTTTTCGCCGTCTCCCTGAGAGAATCACATATTTCGTCCTGGTATTTCCCCGGAGTGAAAATCTGTATCAATCCCTGCAAATATTGCTGCTCATCTTTTGCCACATGGCGTGGGCCGATTTTCCAATTCTCCGGGTGACTCAGAATCGAAGTGAGTCGCTGGAATGTGAGACATCCTTTCTCTTTTCTCACCCCATGCCCATAATTATATAGCTTCATCTGTTGATGATATCGTCTCCAGAACAATGAAAAAACAACTTTCAACAGGGCGGAAGTTGTACCATATGGTGTGGCTTTAAACATTTTCAGCACATTATTAAAGGATACTTCCTCGCCTGACTGTGCTTTGCCCAGAACATCTGTGTACAGAATATTCCAGATATCTTTTATGGGTGAATCATCATTCGTCTCCCGGCGCACTTCCCATTCTTCTTCCCATCCCGGACGTGAGACTCTTGTAAGAATTCCCAGATTCATTACTTTTCTGAGAATGACTGAGGCAAGATCTCCTCTTTCCTTTGAAATTATTATGGGTGAATAAACATCCAGAATCCGATCCACGGCATTCCTTACCAACTTTCTGTCCCTCTTTGTCAGGGAATGATGATGTCCCAGCGCACGGATCCCGGGGTCAATCGATTCGGGATATAACTTCTCCATGAAAATTGAAATCACACCGTTTTCAGTAACATCTTTTTGTTTTTCTACAACACCGCCCATATAGAACCAATTCCAGTTTTCCCACTGAATCAGATCTTTGAGACCCGCTTTCAACTCTTTATATTTCTTCTCCCATCCCTTTTTCAGTGTTTCATCCTCTTCCACTTCCAGGAGGTGTTTAATTGCTTTGTAGAGTAAAAGATGCCCACCGATATTTGCAGATTCTCTTGGTAAAGCCACCATCACTCTGGGATGTTTTATGGGTCTTGCCTGCATTATTTTATGAGCTTCCTCAAGATTCTCGGGATTTTCATCAACCATATAAACTATAAAAATGTCGCCCCAATTTTTTGACCTGGGTCTATTCAACCTTTTTAAGAAATTATTTATTGTTGCACTCAGATCTTTGATCGCATCCATTCCCAGGAACTCACCGTAAGCACGGCGATCCGAATGGTATTTTCTGTTGAAATAAATGGCATCAATAATTCTATTGGGATAGATATTACCTATCTCTTCAACGGGATGGAAATTTGAAGCAATCTTTTTTATGGTCTGTGCAACAATTTGCTGCTTTTTCTTTGCATCGGAAACATCATCGGGCATTTTTATTCCTCTTTTTCTGTTTTCAGGATTTTAATTAAGGCAGTGACTGATACATGATTATTTCAGATTTCTTTTATTTATAATTTTTTCCTTTAAAGGTAGGGAAAAAACAATAAATAAACGAAGCTAGAAGATTAGTCGAATCTCTAATATTTCAGGAGGGAAAATTATAGATGCTATTATCGGAGCCTGTAGCAAGGCTAATCAATGAGCTGATGAAAATGCCGGGGATAGGCCCGAAGTCGGCGCAACGCCTTGCATACTACATAATAAAAACAAAGATCGAAGATGTTGAAAGATTAATCCGCGCCCTTGTGGACGTCAAGGAGAAGATAAGGCAGTGTAAAATTTGCTTTAATCTCACGGACAGCGATATCTGTGAATACTGCAGGAGCCTTGACAGGAGCGACGAGTTGATCTGCGTTGTGGCATCGGCAAAGGATATTCCTCCTATTGAAAAAGCAGGTTCGTTCAGAGGAAAATATCATGTTCTCGGAGGGTTAATATCGCCCCTGGACGGTATCGGCCCCGATCAATTGACAATCAAAAAACTACTCGAGAGAATTAATCAGGACACAATAAAAGAAATAATTGTAGCAACGGATTCCGATACATCGGGAGAGGTAACTGCCCTGTATATTGGCAAAATCCTCAAACCGCTTGGAATCACCGTAACAAGACTTGCATACGGACTCCCGATGGGAGCTTCTCTTGAGTATGCGGACGAAGTAACACTATCCCGAGCTTTTGAAGGCCGCCGGGAAATTGAATGAACGGGAGAGGATATGCTTGGATACTGAGAAACTGCAAAAAGTGGTCGAAAAAGCTTCTGAAGAAATGGGCGGGGGCATTCTTTCCGTGGGATATGAGAACTTCACAACGGGAGAGAAGTTTTTCTTCAATAAAGATCATATCTTCCCGGCGGCAAGCATTGTCAAAGTCCCTATCCTGCTGGAATATTTTCATCAAGTGGAACAGGGAGATTTAAAGCCTGATGAAATAAAAAAACTTGAAAAATCAGATAAGGTCGGCGGGGCGGGCGTGCTTTTCGAGTTACATGACGGATTGAAATTCACACTACAGGATCTGGTTGTCCTCATGATTGTAGTATCTGATAATACCGCCAGTAATATGATGCTTGACAGGCTGGGCATGGATGAAATTAACGCCTATATGAGAACTCTCGGATTGTCCGACACGGTAATCGGAAGGAAATTTATGATCGATCCCAAGACAAAATTTTCCAAGAATTTCACATCTGTCCAGGACATGGTGAAACTTTACGAAAAACTATACCGGGGAGAGATTTTGAACGGTGAGAATACAAAAGAAGCCGTTGAGATTTTATCGAGACAGCAGTATCGTGAAAAGATACCCCTCCTGCTTCCCAAAAAGACAAAAGTTGCCCATAAAACGGGGGAAATCACGGGAGTAAGGCATGACTGCGCCATGGTACTTCACGATGAAAAGCCATATACTCTTTGCATTTTAACAGAAGAATTGCCCGATGTTATCAAGGCGGACAGGATCATTGCGGAGCTTTCCCTTGCCTTTTTTAATGAAACCTTGTAATTGTTCAGCCCCATTGTTTTTCACCGCAAAGTACGCTGAGGACACTGAAACAAGTTCAGTGCAGGCGCAGAGGATTAGAAGCATTGTCTGATATTCATTAAATTCTGAATATCGATTTTCAAGTATGAAATGGGTGCATTTACTTTTTGTCAAAGGTTCAGGCGTAATCATTCAGTCTCCCAGGA
>JAIORV010000020.1 GCA_021107945.1 Vulcanimicrobiota bacterium
GTAGCGGAGGTTTTTAAACCTCCCATGAGATTAACCCCCGGATTTATCCGGGGGAACAAGGAGCGCACTACCCTTTAAAGCTCCAGACGCTTCAGCGTCTTCCCGATACCATAATCCTCTGCGGTCTCTGCGTCTGAAAAACACTATCGACAGGAGAAAAACAATGACCGACAACCGGGGCAAATCAGAGAATCTTCACAATATATTAAAACTTGAAATTGCCACACCCGACGGACTTTTCTTCAAAGGGTTTGTTAAGCAGGTGGAGATTCCCGGCGCAGAGGGAAGGTTCACCATTCTCCCGGGGCATGCTTCTCTTATAAGTGTGCTTCAACCTGGGAAGCTAAAGTATTCCGGTCCCGGAATGATGAAAATCGTCCAGACAGGAAAGGGAATAATGCAGGTGAAACACAACCACGTCATTGTGGTAATCGAAAGTATTAAGTAAATAAGATGTTTCCAGTTATTGATGACATTTTTAACCGCAAAGACCACGAAAAATCAAAAAAGGCTTTTGCGTTCTTTGCTTCTTTGCGGTTTTATTAAAAGTCAAATAAAAACAACAATGATTATCAAGAATACCTTAAATGAAGAAAAACACACAAATTAACAAGCAAAAATATGCGCAATACTTTACTCCTCCCCATGTAGTGGAGTTTGTGCTCAATCTGTTAAAAGTATTGAACCCTCACTTTTTTTCTGAGACCGTGTCAATCCTGGACCCTGCTTGTGGAGAGGGAATATTTCTTCAGAGCGCAATTGAGGAGGGCATGGCGGATCCCCAAAAAAGTCTGGGAATTGATGCTGATCCCATGATGAGAGAATCCTGGTCACAAAACGGGCTTCTTGAAAAAATGGGAGATAATCTTCAAATCAAAGACGCTCTGGCAAATCATCATAACGCGGCTTTTGACCTGACAGCGGGTAATCCCCCATTTGGTCTTGTCAAAATAAGTGAAGAAAACATCGACATTTTCAGACAATACGAAGTTTTTCATGCATACTTGAGAGAGAAGAAGGGGGAAAAGCCCCCGGCTGTATTTCCCATAGAAGTATTATTCCTTGAGAAATTCATAAAATCCACAAGCAACGGCGGATTCATATCCATCGTAATACCGGAGGGAATACTTGCCAATATAAAAATGAGATATGTAAGAAGATGGATGGCCTCGGTCTGTGAGCCGCTTGCAATCATCTCTCTTGATTCACGGGTATTTCAAGCCACAGGTGTTTCCGCAAGAACATCGATTATCTTTCTTCGAAGGAACAACGATCGAAATCCGGTGCAGACGGAAGACAGGGCGAATGTTATTATGGCAAGGGCTGAAGATGTGGAGCCCGGTGGAAAACGAAAGGACGACCTTGATTTAATACTGCGATATTTGTTGAAAAAAAATAAAAAAGCCACCGGTTTCAGAGCTTTATCCAACGAAATTTCAGGCATATATACCATCGACTTTAAGGATATGGAATATACAAGGTGGGACCCCGATTATCATCATCCCGCTTATGGAGAATACCTGAAAATTATTAAGAAAAAGGGGTTTTCACTTGAGCCTCTCGGAAAATTTATATCACCGGCGCACATTTTCACGGCATATAAGGGGATGCAAGGCAAAGCCTGCACAGAAGACAGAATCCCTTACCTCACATCAAAACAGATAACCGATATTGGAATCGATCATACGCTGGACAATTCATTTATAGACCGGGGAAGTCCCTGTGATACAAAAAGAACAAGAATCAGGGAGGGAGACCTTTTACTCGTGCGCTCCGGGAACGGGTGTATAGGACGCGCCGTTGTTGCCGGCAGAGAGTATGCCGGGGCGAATGTCAGATCGGAGATATACATACTTCGTACCGACCCGAATATCCTGAATCCATATTACATCGCCGTTTTCCTCAAGTGTTTCAAAGTTCCGTTCAAAAACAGGCTTATTCATTTCCAGACAGCAAGGCTATGCTCCGGAGTGGGGACGCCAAACCTCAACAAGGACGAGATCTTGTCGATTATGGTTCCCTCTGTCCCGATGGAATTGCAAAAAGAAATCGAAAAAGAATACAGGGAAATTCAGGAGATTTATCATAAGGCGGTAATTGTAAAAGAAATAAAAAAGGACGCAAGTTACCTTGAATTTCACAATGAAGCTTACGGCAGGATGAGGAAGTTGATTAAGTATGTCGAGGGAATGGAATTTTCTTGAGGGGATTCACAGGGCAAATTCCGCCATAATAAACAAGCTCTGCAAATTGTCATTCTGAGCGGATCAAGAATGATTTGCTTTAGTTTGACGACTTACTCAAGACGGAGCTTACTTGATGTTCGAAGTTTTACACAGCGAAGAATCTCAACCCCAATTGTTTAAAATAAGTAAGTCTCAATTAGTTTGAAGGAGAACCCCGGGGACGAGATCCTTCACTGTGTAATAAATCGGAAGAATGGAACGCTTACTCCTGCCAGGGCTTCATTCATTATAGTAAAGGTGATAGTTTTCCGCTCAGGATGACAGCTTGCAGGGGATACTTACATTTTCAGAATCGTTTCCTTGCCTTTAAACCCTGTTTTTGATATTATTTCTTCATGGCTAATGAAAATAATGAACTGGACATACTTTTCATACATACTCCGAAATTTAACGACAGGCTCCAACCACTGGGTGAGATGACATTTATCAATATCATCCCGTCGGGTGTTTTTGCGCTTGCCGATTTCCTGGAGAAAAACGGAGTGAGGGCGGGAATTCTCCATTCCGGAGTGGAGTGGATTCTAAGAGGGCGGTTTGATCCCGTTGAATATATCGAGAAACATCGCCCCCGGGTTGTGGCGTTCTCCCTGCACTGGCATCATCAATCTTATGATGTGATTGAAATCGCCCAAAAAATAAGGGAGAGGTTTCCGGACATCGTTATTATCCTGGGCGGACTCACTGCATCATATTTCGCCGGGGAAATCCTCCGTGAATATCCGTTTATCGATTACATAATCTCCGGAGATTCTGAGATTCCCCTCCTGGACTTGATGGGTCACATACTAAAAGGAGAAGGCTCGATTTCCGGAATTCCCAATTTATACCGCAGGGAAGAGAACAAGGTTATACCCCCGGTCTCCCGGTATATCACATCTCCTGACCTCTTCAACTCCCTGGTATATCACAATTACGACTTGCTTATCGATGGGGATTTCTACAGGCTGCATATGGGAATTCCGGCAATTTGGGCGAAGGGCAGGGATTTTGATTTCCAGAAGCGGGAGCTTGACCCCATAACAAATGTCTATTTCCCCGTAACAGGCAAGGGCTGCCTGCATATATGCACTTGGTGCGGCAAAGAGAAGAGGCATTCTTCTCTTCGAAGGGAGCCTTCAGTTGTTGCCTCTGCGATAAAGAAAGCGGAAGAAAAGGGATTCGGGAGCCTCTATTTTGCACACAACACATGCCCAGGCTCCGATGATTATTACATCGAGGTTTTCGAGAGATTGCGGAAGTTGAATGTCAATATGTTTGCATATTTCGAAAGTTGGGTGCTGCCGTCGGAAAGGTTTATCAAGGATTTTGCGAGAACTTTCCAGGACGGTGTAATCGCTCTCTCACCCGATGCGGGAGCGGAAGACTTGCGCAGGCTGAACAAGGGATTGTTCTATTCAAACAAGCGATTCTTTGAAACAATGGATTTGCTCGAAAAATATAATGTAGAAACCGATATCTTCCTTTCTTTTGGGATGCCGGGAGAAAATGAGGATAAATTCCGGGAAACACGCCGATTTATCGAGAAATGCAGGAAGAATTATAATAATGTCGGAGAGATATGCCTGTTCGGACTCGAGCTGGAGCCCGGATCCCCCTGGTTCGATGATCCGGAAAAATACGGGATAATAACAGGCAGAAAAAAATTCGCCGACTTCTATAAAGCGCACGCACCCGGCGGACGAGGATCTTTTGCATCCTCCGGATACTATATCCCCGGATATTTTCACGATGAGAAGAAATGCCGGGATGTGGATTCGTTCGAAAGAGCGATGGGAGAACTAAAAAGCGGAATTGGATGGTTTGAGGACGAAAGACATTTAACCACAGAGGACACAGAGGACACAGAGTTTAAAAATGAAAAGCAAACGTGAAAAAATTAAACTTTTTATCTTAATAACCCTTGTAATCATTGGGATCATCTATATGTTCCTTGCATATAATAACGGATGGCTCAGGTTTGCTATAGTATATTCAGGCATCATTATCGCATGCCTCGTGGTTATATCCAGGACGGATCTGACAAAACAGGGGATGCGGGACGAATCCCGGAAAGATAACGCCGATCCTGACTGTAGGAGAGACGTCCCCGTCCCTGACTGTAGGAGGGACGTCCCCGTCCCGATAAAAGAAGAAAAGCAAAAAGACGTCAGATTCCTAGTCATATTATTCCTGGCTGCCCTTCTCATAAGGATCGTTTTCTCGCTCATGATTCATGTCAACTCGGTTGACAACGGGGCGAAGGGCTATTTTTACAAGTATGTTTATAACAGGGGAAATGATGACGAATATTATGACCTTACGGGCAGGGCAATTTCAAACGCGTGGGAAAACGGCAAACTGCTTGATTTTCCATCAATTATGAAATACAGGGGAAGCGTACATGTAGGTTATAATATTTTCGTCGGGTTTATCTATCTGGTATGCGGCAGGAATATCATATTCGGCAAGTTGATTAATGCTCTCCTTGGCGCAATGGTCGTTGTGTATATATTTTTCATTGGCAGGGTGATATTCGGACGAAACGTGGCAAGACTGGCATCTATCCTTTGCGCCCTGGACACTTACATGGTCTTCTTTGGCGGATTCCTCTATAAAGATATTCTCATAACATTTCTCTGTGTGTTTTCAATATGGCATTTCATAAAGTTCAGGAACGAGGGGAGCAAGTGGTCTCTTCTGTATATGATCCTTGCAATTTTCTTCGAATTCTTTAACAGGTCATATATGGGGGCGGCGCTTGCAGTCGGAGTTATAGGATATTTCCTCGTTTTTGCCGCTCCAAAAGAGGGCATGAGGAGAGTTATATATTTCGTGATAATCCTCGTTTTAAGCTCGCCATTTGTCTATATTTTCTACAGACTCGCAAAATCTCAACTGACTTCCAATGTGGTCAGGGTCAAGACTGAGGGCGGAAAAACAGAGAATACGGGGGTGGGAGATACAAGGGTTTTCTCTCCAAAAAGGCTTTCAAAGAACCTGCTGAGAATATTTTTTAGCCCGATTCCCTGGCGTAATCTCAAGGACTCCTGGGAGAATGTTTTTTATTGGATTTATCCCGGAAGATTGCTGTGGTATGTGTTTCTGCCGTTTTTCTTTGTAGGGGCGTATTATAGCCTGCGGCATGGGTTCCGTGATGTGTTTGTCCCCGCCGCTGTTATGTTTTCTTATATTGTGGTTCTCATGATAATCATGCAGACGGCATACCGGCATCAGGCGCCCATTGTCCCCCTCATGTTTCTGACGGCATCGGCGGGTTTTTGCAGAGTGAGGGATCCTCTCCTGCCATATATTATATATCTCCCCTGCCTTTCGATGTTCTTCTTTTATGATAATGATATGCTCAAGCCCGGAGCGATTATCATGTTTGGACTCGGCATGGCATTCCTGGCGTATGTGGGTATAATGTACCTGAAGAAACGCCGGATGACGGAGGCCGAAAGTCGGAAGTCAGAAGTCGGAGGTTAGAGGTCAGATCTGTAGGAGGGGCGTCTCGCCCCGATAATCAACTTGACAATCTTCTGATTTCTGATATTCTGAATGATGAAATGGACATAAATCAAATGAAAAAAGAAAAAACTATACTCATATTAAGCGATACCGCCGAGATGCTTCAGAAAGTGAAACTTCTCCTCGCCAAAAAGCCATATTATAAAATAATACACATTACTTCATTTGATGAAGCTTACCCGCAGGTGAAAGAGAACCGTGTTGATTTTGTGTTTTACGATGTCAACCTCGCCTTGAAAGAAGGGGTGAGAAAACTTGATATGATGAAAGAAGCAAACGACAAGGTTCCTGTCGTGGTATCCGCCGTGTTGCAGCATCCGGCCTTATCAAAGTAAATACAACTTATCTACTCTCGCCCGATACAATATATATATTCATCCATACATCCCACATATATAAGCCCGTTTTTATCTATTGCGGGGGAGGATAGAACCGCATCCCTGAATGTCATTTTCCATAACTGCGTTCCGTTTGAGTCGAGGCAATAAAACGCGCCGTTTCCGGAGCCAAAAAATATCTTCCCATCGGCATCCACGGCAGGAGATGAGAATATATCGTATCCTGCATGGAATTTCCACTTCAAAGTGCCGTCGGGGGCGAGGGCGTAAAATGTACCCTTTTCCGATCCGAAGTAAATATCTCCATTATGAGAAATTGCCGGCGTAGATCCCACCTGGTAATCGGCCTGGAATTTCCATTTTTCTTTTCCGTCGGAAGTAAGGGCATAGAGATGGCCGTCGTCCGAGCCTATATATATCATGCCTTCCGATGAGATTGCAGGGGAGGACATTACTGAGTAGTCCGTTTTAAATTTCCATATTAATTTTCCATCGGGCGTGAGGCAATAGACAAAGCCGTCATCGGAGCCGGTCACCACATTTCCTTCCGGGGAAATCGAGGGAGATGACCATACCCAGTCCCCTGTTTTGAATTCCCAATTTTTTATACCGTTTGTTTTTAACGAATATATTTTTCCGTCCCCTGCGCCGAAATATATCGATCTACCGTCAGGGGAAACAGCAGGAGACGAGCCTGCAAATCCACCGGCTTTAAATTTCCATAAAAGAGTCCCGTCAGGCTTGAGAGCATATAAATGGGAGTCGTCCGAGCCCGAATACACCGTCCCATCATTTCCCACGGCGGGTGAGGAGAAAATCTTGCCCCCGGTCTGATATTTCCATTTCACATTGCCTTTCGGGGAGATGCAGTAAATATTTCCATCGTCGCTACCGATAAAGATGTCGCCCTCACTATTTATCGCAGGGGATGACCGTACCGCTTTTACAAGGTGGAGTTTCCATTTTAATTTTCCCCTGTCGGGAGCCAAAAATGGGCACAAGCCTGTTCTTGATGAGTTATAGTGGAATGTTTTCCAGTTGTTGCTATCATCCCGTCCGCCTGACTTTTTGCCGGCTTTTTTATATGTTGGAGTACATCCGGAAAAGAATATGAATAGAAACAGGGTAAAGATAATAATAATGATTCCGGCAATCTTTCTCAGTCTATCTTCAGCACAATTGATTTTAGGACAACACCACAATTTATTGTGGTGGGAGGGAGAATGGCTTAGCTGCGCCATCTCAACAGCTTCAACTGTTTCCCGATTCTGAAAGTTGTTGGCGTAGCGAGAATGTGGAAACACAGGAAAAACCTGATTCAAATTATGGGATAGATGCCATAAAGACCCCAACTGAGAGATAAATGAAAAACCGTTAAAACGGTTAAGCACACGATTCTTGGGTTGTTGTCCCGCCACCCGATTAAAATCGGGTGTTGTCTTAAAAATGTCATAAAAGATTAGTTCTTTGAGAGGGGATAAAAGGGGGATACAAAAAGATAATATCTTCCGGAAAAAGTTTAAATAAGATACTGGATTACTGTCTTTTATATTTTGATATATTTTTTTATTCATATTTTACTGCCGGGGATTAATCTCATGGACAATCAGATTTATCGTTGTCGGGTTAAGGTGAAACAATAAAGATGATAAGGATAAGAATTCTATTATTCATAAATTCTTCGTGAACTCGGCGTCTTTGTGATGAAAAGCTTCTACTCTCCGTTCTCCATTATCGGGACGGGGACGTCCCTCCTACAGATCTGACTTCCGACTTTCCTTACTGCGATTATATGCTTGTCGCTTTCATGATTTCCTCAACGCTTGTTATGCCTCTTATGACTTTTTGAGTGCCGTCTTCTATCAGAGCCTTCATACCCTTTTTACTTGCCATCTTTCTTATAGCTACCGCCTCACCGGAGCGGGTAATCAAGCTTCGCATTTCCTCATCTATGGTCATAACCTCGAAAATACCCGTTCTGCTATAATAACCGGTATCAAGACAGCGGGGGCATCCCTTCGCCCGGAAAAATTGGGTGGATGCATGTTCATCAGGATCCAATCCCATCCGCTGTATCTCGATTTTTTCGGGGCGATACATCTCACGGCAGTTTGTACAAAGCTGACGGATAAGGCGCTGTGCCACAACACCCAGAAGTGAGGATGAGACAAGATACCCCTCAACCCCCATATCCATGAGCCTGGATACTGCAGTGGGAGCGTCGTTTGTATGCAGGGTTGAAAGCACGAGGTGACCGGTAAGCGAGGCGTGAATAGCAATCTCGGCGGTCTCGCCGTCTCGTATTTCTCCCACCATCACGACATCGGGGTCCTGCCTTAAAATGCTCCTCAATCCGTTTGCAAATGTGAGACCGATTTTTGGGTTCACCTGAATCTGACCGATACCCGCCACCTGATATTCCACGGGATCCTCGATTGTTATTACATTCCTCTGGGGCGAGAGAACCTTCTGAAGCACGCCGTAAAGTGTAGTCGATTTACCCGAACCTGTGGGACCGGTGGAGAGGAGAAGTCCGTAAGGATTGTTTATAAGCTTGTCTATTTTCTTGAAGTCGCCCTCAAGAAGTCCCACCTCTTCAAGGGAAAGAAGCTTGTTTGTCATGTCAAGAAGCCTCATTACGATGCGCTCCCCGAAAAGTGTGGGAACTGTTGAAACACGGACATCAATAACTTTATCCCCCGCTTTGAGTCGAATTCTGCCATCTTGTGGAAGTCGGCTTTCCGCCAGGTTGAGCTTTGACATGACCTTTATCCTCGCATTCACCGAGGCGTATCTTGTTTTTGATAATGTGAGTATCTCGTGGAGGGTTCCATCAACCCTCATTCTCACAACGGCCTCACCCTCATAAGGTTCCAGGTGGATATCGGAGGCGCGATTACTCACTGCTTTCAGAAACAGCGAGCTTACAAGGCTAACTATTGGAGCATCCCTGCTCACGGACATGAGATCCTGCGCTTCATCCTCAGAAAGAATAAGCGAGGAGTCCTCTTCTTCCGATTCATCGAGTCTTTCTCCCATCATACTGCGAAGTCCGCTTTCGATCTCCTCACTCGACAGGAAGACCGGCTCAATGTCGCATTGAAGGATAAGCCTTATGTCCTCGAGTATCTCGAGGGATTCTTTGTCTTTTATTCCCACTCTAAGCCTGTCACCCATACCCAGGGGTAGGATCTGGTGTTTTTGCAGGAAATCCATTGGTATTTTGCTAATAATTTCTTCCATATCATCACATCATATCAAGTTTTTTTGTTATTTCGCCTGTCCTTTTTTTACTCCTCCATCTTTCTTTATTCGTTTTTCACTATCTTATACTTCAATGTAGGAAAATAATATAATTCATTCCAGTCAAGCTTCAAAAATGCATTTGGAATCTTGTAATTATCGTATTGTAGCTTTTTACCGGGAAAAGAGTCCATTTGTCGTCAGTAGCCCGAAAATTGATGCGTTTAATTACTGGTGAATCCTCGTATTCAATAAATTCTCTGCGCCCTCCGCGAACTCTGCAGTGAATAATTACTATGTCATAAATAACTGGAGTCAAGTTGAATTGCAGGATAAAATCAGATTGACAGATAATTATCACAAGAGAATTATGTAAAAAAAACACGAAGGTGGTGCTATATATGCAGGAGACAAAAAAACTGGACGACCTGTTGGAGCAAGAAATATCATACGACGGTGATGAATACAGTCGAGACGGAATTCAAACAATGGTTGAGGATTATCAAGAGAAACACGGGAAACAATTAAATGAGTTGGAGCAGTTAAGATCGGTACACGATGAAATCGCCTCCGAGATGAATAAAGACCTGCTGGAATCCAAGTCGGCATGGGAATATCTCAGGTCAATGATGACAACTGATACAAAAAGATTTCAGAGCAGTTTCAAGGGGTTGCTTGAGCATATTCCCGTCTTAAGGGAATATGTGCCGGATCGCCCTGTTACTGAGCTTCTCCAGGATAAGATTCTTGTTTCGGAAAAACGGACAAAAGAAATGGGCAGTTTCCTGGACAAGGTAGAGTCGGAGATTCAGAACCTGCGGAATGACATAACAAGACTGAACAAGAAAATGATTATCGCAGCACATAATGAGGAAAAAGCGGCGAAATATATCCTGGACCTTAAGGATTACAAGTTGAACCTGGAAAAGGAAATGGAAGAGATCAAGGATGAGAAAAACGCTGAATACCGTGAGAAATCAGCGATGGTTGATGAGATCAAGAAGAAGATATGGGAGCATGGCGGAAGGTTGAGAATTTACAGTAACGCCGAGGACAGGATTGTGAATATCATCAAGATGAATAATAATTTCCTGGAGATACTCACAAACCTTCATACCAATATTACAATCCTTTTTGAAGCAGGCAGTGAGGTTCTGGATGATCTCCGGGGAAATCTGACAGGTCTTGCAACGGTAACGGAAGCAAGCGAAGTCACCTTGAAGATGCAGGAATCCATGGAATCCCTCAAGGAGAGTGTAAATAAGATTGCGAGCCTGGCATCAAATACCTCACTCTATCTCACCCAGAATGTCGAGAGGATGACCAGCGAGATGAAAGTCTATGATGACGAGACCCAGAAGCTCATACAGGACAACCTTTCCAGAGAACGCGAGATCAAGGAGCAGAGAGTCGATGAGACAATTGAACTGGCAATAAAGGAATACGGGCTAATTAAAGAGGCAAGAAAAACCGATAAAGAGGAAACGGATAGCGAATAACGGATGCCAGAGGTGTTTTTTTCACCGCAAAGACCACAAAGGGGAGCGGATAGCGAGTGCCGGATCTGCAGAGGGATGTCCCCATCCCGATAAAAGGATAAAGGATATTGGAAAATGGATAATGGATGACGGATAATGGATCTCGTTTCCCACGTCCCCTTTCCCATTTCCCTTATAGGATGGATGTCCCCATCCCGACAAACGATAAATGGATGTCGGATATGTTTTTTCGCCACAGAGCCACAAAAAGGATAAAAGAAAAAAGAAATTGGAAAATGGGATCCGTTCTTCGTCATCCGTATTCCATTTTCTATATTCCATCATCCTATTTCCCTCCGCGTTCTCCGTGTCTTCGTGGTTAAAAATCTCATTCCCATTTCCCGCCTCCCGTTTCCCATTTCCCACTAGTGAGGTAATAAAATTGACTTCAAAAAAACTCACAATCAAAAGAATTCAAACGATAGTCCTTGATGGAGACAGGGTTGAGGGATATATTAAAATCCTCACCCGTCTTCTTTCCGGGGCGCGCCTCAATAAATTTTTCCCGCCGGTACAACAAATGACAAACCTTCTCCATTTCATGATCCCGGAAAACAACCGGGACTTCTACAACAAACTGCGGATTAATAAGGATACCGGTTTTCCCGTTGAGAAGGAGATATCCAGGGTAATTACCGATTGGCAGATATCCGAAAAGACATTAAAAGAAAATACCGAGATAGAGCTTGAGGAAAGATACAAACAAAACCCCGCGGAGGTCAACAAGAGGCGGCTGAGGCGGTTCCGGTATCACAGGGATCTTTCCGGAAAAAAAATTCTCAGTATGTTCAGACTGGATATGAACCTCCGCTCACTTGACACAGAGAAGTATATTGCATTTTTCAATGTAATACTGGATCGCTTCGATGCCTCCTCGAGTCTGTTTTCACGATATACAATGGTCGTGGGCCAGGAAGACCCCCAATGGGGCAGGAGCCAGGTTACGCTTGACGGCGATGATCTCAAATACACAAAAAAATTCAGGAATCTCATATCCAAATATACGATAGATGAAGCGGAGTTTGCATTTGTGCTGCTCAATGACCTCAAACATGTCGTCGTGGAGGAAGTGCAAAGATGCAGAATCGGCCCGCTTTATTTCAAGGGTGTCAGGATTCCGGAGGGAATGGATGAGATATTTGAGAAACATCCCGATGCATTTATCCTTTCACTCCCAACTGACCGAGCTTCCCTGCATATAAAAGAAGATAAAAATAACGATCCCCTGACAATAATGTACCGGGACGCGCTTGAGCCCGATGCAAGAGCGCTGAGGGATAAGAAAGCGCAACAGATCGGGTATAAGGTTTATAAAGAAAGGAAATTTGTTTGCAGCAGGAAGGCAGTCTCAGATTTTAGCAAATTCCTAAAAAAACGAGGCGCAAGATGCGTGGTATATGGGGCATGATGGGAAATGGGAATCGGGAAACGGGATGATGGAAAATAGAATACGGATGACGAAGAACGGATCCGTTTTCCAATTTTTTTTCTTCTATCCTTTTTGTGGCTTCGTGGTAAAAAAACGTTTCCGGCTTGCGTCATCTATTCTCCGAATCCCTTTGCGGTCTTTGTGGTCTTTGCGGTGAAAAAAATATATCCGACGACTGACTACTGTTTATCGGGACGAGGACGTCCCTCCTACACTTCCGGACTTTCCGTCTTCCGCTATCCTCCATACCCTCACTGTCCCGTCATCCGACGCCGAGGCGATATGTTTTCCGTCGGGAGAGAAGCAGACCGAGTGGACATCGCTGGTGTGCCCCTTTAATATGTCGTGATAGAATCCACTGGTTGTATCCCACAGGGTTACATTTTTGTCGAAGGATCCTGATGCGAGCAATTTACCGTCAGGGGAGAATCGAACCGACGTAACGCGCCACTTGTACGATAATATCTTCTTATCCCTTTTTCTTGCGGCGACATTGTATATCTCTATGACACAGGATCCCGCTCCTGATGCCAGTTTTTCCCCGTCGGGAGAATAATCCAAATCCATGCCGAATGACTTGTATTGAACTATCTTTCCGTATGGTGTGGAACTCCCCATTTTCCAGAAGTAAATATTGTCGTCATATCCCGCCGACACAAATTCCTTGCCGTCCGGGGAGAAATCAAGTCCGGTAACGGAGGCGGTGTGTTTCTTTAATTTTTTTATAGGGGTGAATTTTTCCGCAGACCATAATATAACATTATTGTCCTCGGATCCCGATAGAATGTATTTGCCGTCGGGAGAAATCGCCACCACCAGGACCTCTCCCTTATGTCCCCTCAGAAATTTCACAGGCTCTCCCTTTTTTATGTCCCATATACAAACGGAATCATCCCTGGATGCAGACACAAGCTTCTTTCCGTCGGGAGCAAAAGCGAGGTATGTTATGCCGTCGGCATGTCCTTTCAATGTCTTTACCCATTTTTTTGCCTTCACATCCCGGATATATATCGCGTTCTCATCATTCCCGATTGCAAGGTATTTCCCATCGGGTGAAAATGTAACGAAGGACGCCGCTCCCTGGGGGATATTTATTATTTCCACGAGGTCATGCTTCCCCGGATACTCCGTTGCGAAATCGTCAGGGAGCTTTTTTGGAGCTTTTTTCAATTCATCTTTAAAATCCCAGAGCCTGGCGCAAAGGTCGTTGGATGTTGAAGCAAGCGTTTTGCCGTCTGGAGAGAAGCACAGGTTTCTCACATCAAAAATATGCCACAGCAAAATCCCGGCGCATTTTTTTGTCTTTAAATCCCATATCCTGACGGTGCTGTCAAGAGAAGCTGAAATGATGTATTTCCCGTCAGGTGAGAATAAAACAGATTCCACACCATGGAGATGACCCTTCAGCTTTCCTGTGATTTTGCCCGATTCCCTGTCGAAAAGCAAAACATCCCTGTTTCTTGTGCCGGCGGCAACGGTCTTTCCGTCGGGTGAGAGGTCCGCTGAAGAAAGCGGCCACCTGGCTCCTTTATATATTTTACACTTCTTCCCCTTCGATTTCATATCCCATAATCGCACAGTCGCATCTTCCGAGGCGGAGATGAGGTATTTCCCGTCCCCGACATATCTCACACAATTGACGGACTCTCTGTGTCCTTTCAATTCAAAGACTTTCTTTCCGTTTTTTGCATTTATAATATCTATAACCGGGTCGCTTCCTGAAATGGCGATATATTTTCCGTCGGGTGAGAAAGATAAAGAGAATATCTCCTTGCCTGCATTGTATTCCCGGAAAGTTTTCGTTGAGCCCGGGTCCTCCCTGTTCAACTTCCAGAAGCGAAGAGTCCTGTCAAATGAGCCTGTTGCAAGTGTCTTCCCGTCGGGAGAGAATGCGGCGCAGGTGACGCTGTCGTCATGCCCGTCAAGTATGGCCGTCTCTTCCCGGGTTTTCACATTCCAGAGCCGAACCGTCTTGTCGTCGGAAACCGTGACTGCGATCTTGCCGTCGGGTGTGAAATCAACATCCAGAACCGCCTTGGCGTGACCCTCAAGAGCGTCCTCGTATGGGCGGTTGGCGAACTTATTGCCTTCTTTAATTGTTTTGCTCAGTATGATTCCCGGCGTCGCCGGGGGAGGAATGGAAGGTGAAATCGAGGGAATCTTCAGATCATCATGTTTTTTATCCCCTGTGCATCCGGTTGTGAAAAATAGAAACAAGATGGCTATTGCAAGAAAAACTATCGATCCGAAGTTTTTGGGGAATAGATTCATATTAATGATTTTGTGTTTGATTCTTATCATAGACAATTGATCTTTTCCTCTCTAAGTGAGAAATGGGAAATGGGAAGCGAGAAGTGAAATTTTTCACCGCAGAGTCCGCAGAGATTTTTTGGGGATTACGTAAAGTATAGCGCAAACCTTGTCATTGCGAGTGTTAGCGAAGCAATCTCCTGAAAACACAAAGAACATTGAGATTAGTTCCTTTGATATGTTCAGGACCGCTATGCTTCTCGCAATGACAAAACGCGTAACTCCTGATTATTAAAGTGAAAAACATTTAAAAACTATAGTTATTGATAGCATCCATGCCGATATTGCATCCCAAAACCAGTAAAAATCACCTCGCCAGGAGGATAGAAACATTGTCAGCGTTATAATTTGCAGTTGCAATATCAGGTTTGGCATCGTTGTTAAAATCGTCCGTTGTTATGGAGTAAGGCCCGATAGGCGTGCCGTAATTAATCGCTGCCTGAAATGTGCCGTTGCCATTTCCAAGAAGCACAGAAACATTGCCAGAGTCACGATTAGCTATTGCAATGTCAGAATCGCCGTCGCTGTCATAATCGGCTATCGTCACGCCCCGGGGACTGTTTCCTGCAGCATAATTTACCGCCGCCGCAAATGTGCCGTCGCCGTTTCCAAGAAGCACAGAAACATTGTTATCGT
>JAIORV010000042.1 GCA_021107945.1 Vulcanimicrobiota bacterium
CGGTATGTGTACGGTAGTAACCTCTATTTTGCGGAGTAAAATGGATAATCAGTTAATTTTATATTGGCGATAAATAGACTCTTTTACCGGTAAAAAGCTAAAATACGGTAATTATAAAATTCCAAATGCATTTTCAGGGTTAAATTCTGCCTTCAGTAGGAGCGGTATCTTGCTGCGAATATCGAGGCTGGAAGCCTCTCTATCAGTGGGAGGGTTGAATAGTTGCCATTTTTCAAGAATTGCATTTTGCGAGTTAAATTATTCAGACTGCCAATTAAGGGAAGGATTGAATTGTCTTACTTGACAATAAAGAATATAATGATATATACAAAATATGCAACATAAATAAGGTAGTATATGGTTTTGATGAATCCATTTCTGTCAATGGCAGTCAAGCCGCTGTCGTCCTTGGGCAATGCCATTAACATTATTGTAAGGAAATTAATCAATATAAACGGGGAGATGAGATATGAATAATCGATATATTGAAAGACGCTGTTTGCCAGTAAATCCGGTGGGAATATGTGAATAAACATACCGGCTATCAGGAGAATTGAGGGTATAAGCATTGCAAATATTGCTATTGGCTGTGTTTTCCTCCTGATTTCCGGTCTCAATTTCTCCCAGAATTTACCTACAATCAGAGGGCAAAAATATGGTAGTAACAAAAACAATCCCGCGTATGCCTTGCACATCAACAATATTTCCGTCGGGAATTTCATTTTTGTAATCAGTATTTTCCTATTTTGAATTACAAATTCCATTCCCTTGTCCGCAAGGTAATAATGTTTTAGCAACATCTGCCATGCGGTTTTTTGAATATATGCGCGGAAAGCTTCGAGCCATGCATGAAAGAATATAGGGATCATAATCATAACGATACCGGCGACAAATGCGTTCATGCTTCTCAAAGTGCCTGGTGCGATATTGACTGTTACGGGAATATCAACTTTCTCATCGGGAGTCTGAATGGAAATTGTATTTTCCTGCAGACTCTCAGGCTGCATATATATCGTATCAATCCAGTAATGAATTTGGTTCTCGTCCCCCTGAAACCTGTTGGGCTGAATTTTCAGCCATGTATATTCAACATATATGACACCGCTTAATTCGCCGCCGCCCGCATTTTCAATATAAAAGTCCCCTTCCAGCAGGCTCTCCTGCGGCGCGTTTTCAACTGTTATTCGATCAATACTACATTTTAGCTTTGGCTTTTGTTGTTCTACAAACTCGCCCATCAGTGAATTTTTGAATTCTTCAACTGACTCAAAGCGCTCATCGGGATTCTTACTCAGGGCTTTTTCTATAGCTTTGCAGGTACGCTCTGATACGTCAGCCCTGTATTTGTCAATATTTTTAAATTCCATGGGGTGCTTATTCGGGTCTTTTCTTGTAAAGAAGAAATGAAGCAATACCCCCAGACTATAGACATCTCCTTTTTTCGTGGGAGTTCCGTTTTCAAGAAAAATTTCAGGTGCTGTGTATCCGGGTGATACTTCTTTCAATATTTTCCTCTGTTGCTCAAGGGGAAAATAGCGTGCCAATCCGAGGCTCATAATGCGAACTTTTCCCATAGGCGAGAGGATCAGGTTCTTCGGAATGATCACTCCCATCAGAACAGGAGTTTTCTGTGAATGAAGATAAGTTATGACATCCATAACATGAAAAGCCCAGTTCAACACCTGCTCCTCAGTGAAATGTTCGGTGTGTTTTTCTATAAAATCCTTGAGAGATCTTCCTTCAAAATCCTCTCTTACAAAGTAAAAACGGTCGTCCTGGACAAAATAATCCAAAATATTGGAAATGGCATTATGTTTCAAGGTTGATAACTGTCCGGAAATCCGATTAAAATTATCGGTAAACCATTTCGGGTCCACCTGATTCTCCGGATTCCTGACTTCTTTGAGTATTCTCCGACCTCTTTTCGATGAGTCTTTCACCTGATAGACCGCGGAAATATCACTTTTTCCAAGGACCCTTGTTATTTCGTATTCTTTTATAGAGTTACCGATTTTCAGGATGTCTGACATTTGCCTACCCCATTCCAGGAGATTTTTCAACGCAGAGATCGCTGAGATCGCAGAGGATAATCTATAAAAAAACATTGATATCTCTGTGTCCTCTGTGATCTCTGTGATCTCTGTGATTGAATAATACCTTTCAATAAGCGCGATTCTAAGGTTTTTCGATACCTTCTAATCCACATTCAGAGTTCAGGTAATAGTCAATAATTCCTCCAATCCCCTTCGTACTCATCGTAATTTTCGATAAAATGCGATAGAGGCTGAGCAGTTACTTTAATTCTTTTAAGAGTGGGGAAATCTTCTGTTAAGAGATCCTGGAGCCGGCAAGAATGGATATACCATACCTCCGATGTATTACATGGCGAAGGATCTTCCGCAAACGAATCGTCAAAGTTTTGCGCTTCTTTTTTCGCCTTAAAAACTCTGCGTCCTCTGCGAACTCTGCGGTGAAAAGAAACAAAAAATTTCACATACTCATCATTCAAATGATAAAATAAAAAGAGGAGCGATAATTTCTCCGCCCCTCTTTTTTCAGAGACTCAAGTCAATTTAAAACTCATACCGTATTGTAACGGCAGGACCGTTGTAATAGAAATTCGAAGAAGTTCCATCTGTCCTGCTCATCCTTGTACCGAATGAACGATACTCTGCAGTGGCATACCAACCGGGTTCTGAGAAGTTCCATCTTACCCCGGCTTTGAAATCGTACATGTTAGCGTTCTGGATATCTCCACCACCGACGTCAAATATTCCTGAAAAATCGCCATAGATATAAATTCTCTCTGTCATCCTCTGTTTCCCAGAGAGCCCGATTATCGGAAGAAGTGAGGCGGTAGGTTTCAAATTGAAGCTAAATCCTGGTACGAGAGAGGGGTCCTTACGGATACTAAGATCCATATTGAACAACCTTGCACCGGCTGCCACATCAAAAGTAGAATCTTCAGTGCGGGTGATATTGTATTTTAGCAGGAATGATACTGTGCTCAGCGTTAGCTTTGCATGAAGACTATCACCACGATTCACCGGGTGTCCGTTAAATACAGTATTGCGGTTAATTGTCTGGTCGCCTTCCTCGGTCAAATGAAAATAACTCACACCGAGGCCCCATTTGTCGTTGAATCTCCATTCACCGTCAGCAACAAAGCCGGCAGCGTTCTTGAGATTCAGGTCGCCTCTGAGGGAAAGAGAATTTGTATAATTCACATTTCCATAGAGACTTGTAAACCACACACCAGCATCATAACCCTGAGTAGAATTTATAAAATCTTGTGCCCAAACATTGGGAGCACATAAAACAAAAACTACAAATAAGGCTACGGCGAATGTGATTATCTTGTTGGATTTCAACTTTTTCCCTCCTTATTGGTTGTTATATCCCCAAAAAGAACTCCTGCCGCTCTTTCAAGAGATAACTAATAACAATTTGCCCGGGTATGGACAAATAACGTGAAGTTATTCTTCGAGACTCCATAAATCCCTGCTGAAACATGATATTTTTATCAAATATTAGCACGAAATTCAGGAATGCTCACCGATAACTCATCATGTGGTTCTTTAAATGTTTTATTTTCCCTGCATGACATCCCACTGACGAGACCGGTAATACTCTTCATGATGTCGGACATTATTCTTCCGGGCCCCATTCCCTTGAAAAAACTAAGGATAAATCCACGATGATGATCAAATTCTTTATAGTCTTCAATCAAGCTTTTCATTCCCGGAGAACGAAGGATCCCGGGCATCCTGTTCCACCAGTCGTCATTAACATTTTCCAGGAACTTTCGCAGGAAAAGACCCACTGATATTTCCGTCTGGATTTCTTTTTTCCAGCGATGATCATATTTTTTTAAACTCGAAAGGCTAAAATCTCCGTTCACCACAGACTCCAATATGGTATTTGAGAGAATTTCAGCACTTTTCATTCCATAATAAACTCCACCCCCGGTGGTGCTTTTGACCTGGCAGGCAGTATCCCCGACAGACAGAATTCTACCGATTACAGAATTTTTAACAATACCAAAGGGCATTCTTCTGAATCGTGGAGGGGTACATTTTTTCACGACATGTTCTTTCAGGAAATCGGAATCCAGTAAACTGTTGAGCCTTCCGGCAGCATTTCCCCTTGCTATAAGTCCCACCTTTGCTATTTTTCCATTTGTTGAGACGGCATAACCGAAAGAACCGGGAGCTATTTCGTTGCCGACAAAAAGCTCAATCCCTTCTATTTCCTCAATTTCCACATCTAACTGGGCGGATCCGTATGAGAGATTACCGCCGGAAATTCCAATACGCCGGGATAGAGGCGACATTGCTCCGACTGCGACTATACAGATTTTTCCTTCAACCGAGCCGGAGGATTTTCCATTCTTGTAAAATACCGAAACAGAATCTTTTTTTTGTTGGATATCTTCTACTCTCGCCGACTTTAAATAATCCGCTCCAGCCTCTGTTGCACATTGGAATAAGTGCCTGTCAAATAAAACACGATCTATTACAAAAGGCTTTATCGGGGTGGGTAGGATCAACTTCTCCTTCGACGGAGAATGAACCCTGACTGAGTCAATTCTCTTTAAAATAAGATTTTCCGGAATATTGAACCCGGTTATGACATTTTCCCCCACAATACCTGTGCAGTGAGCAGGAATGCCGATTTCCCTATGCTCTTCCAGAATAATCACCGAGAAGCCCATTTTCGCCAATTTGGCAGCGGTATGGCTTCCCGCAGGCCCTGCGCCCACAATGATACAATCGTACATATAAATAACTTTCTTTCCTATTCTCTGGGCATTGTGAATGAATAATGCTTCGAATATAACTCGTACTTTATTTTACCAATCTGAATTTTACCCTTCACAACATCCGCATTATCCGCATATATTTCCCAGATGAGGCAACTTTCCGATAACTCCTTCAAATCTTTTTTTGAGATATCTATAGACAAGTAATAATCAAAACCTATGTCCGGCAGAACCGGTGCGTACCTTGTAATATAATACGGAAACGAAGCATACCCGATTGTCTTTTCTCCCACGCAGTCCTCATGAATATTCGAGAAATATATTTTCTTATACTTTTTATTGTCAAAGCTGAATATTTCCGCGTACCCGGTACTGGGATTCATTTCTATGGGTACATATAAAAATCCGTTGACATACTTGGCGAATATCTTTCCCTTGTTCTCACAATATAGTTTTATTGATACAACATTATAAGGAGGCTTCTTATGAAAAAGGAACTTCAGATTCAACTCCATCTCGGGGAATTTCCTTCTTCCTACCATATCCATAATCATTCTGTGGGAAATCGGTCTCGATTTGCCTCCCACCCTGGCATAATATCTCCTGTCTCGTACCGATTGATGAGGAGCGTTGACACTGTCCGGAATGTCTATTAGAAATATGCCTTTTCCTTCTTCAATCTGACTTTCGGCACCACTTTTCCTTATTACATATACATTAAAGCTCTTCAGAGGGAAATCCACCTGCCCCGGAATAACATCTTCCAGCCATTCCTTGGTTGATATTTTACCCTTGATTATTAATGATACGCCTCCGTCATCAGCGGCAATCTCGTCCCGCGGATCACTTACGCCATAAATCAGCACCCCACCACCGGAGTTGGAGAAAGCGGAAACTTGCTTCCCCAATTCCTTTAGTACATCATGCTGTTGAACACCATCAAGAGTAAGATCAAGCGCGCGTCTTCCCTTGAATTCAAGCCAGTCGTATTCACCCGGAGGAATACTATTTATAAGATAATCTTCATCCCATTCGCTGACAGGTTTCATATTGAAGAACACACTCCTGATTCCTGTAATATTTTATAAGTATCTATTCACCGCAAAAACTACATACAAAGGAGAAAAACTGGAGAACGAATTGCGGATGCCGGAGCTCTTTTCTTATTTCTGTTTATTGCAGATTTGCGGTTTATTTTATGCTTCTCCCCATAGAATGACAAGCATCCCAGGCGAATGAACAATTATTTTGAATTAACTTATTCCAACTCTGACAACGGCAAAAGAAGGCGGAATGTCGAACCTTCATCAGGTTTGCTGTTCACCCGGATTTCCCCGTCGTTAATGTCAGCGTATCTCTTGCATATTGACAACCCCAGTCCTATTCCACTTAATTTTGTTGTATAAAGAGGCTCAAAAATTTGCTCTATTTCTTCCCTTTTAATACCCGTGCCGGTATCTGTAATTTCCAGGTAACCCCTTTCTCCTATAACTCCTGATTTAATTACAAGCTCTCCACTGGAGGGCATGGACTGAATTGCGTTTAACAGAAGATTTTGCACGATATGTCCAACCTGCTCTTTATCTGCATAAAAATATGGAGTATCCTCTTTTTTAGGAATATAAAGCTTTATGTTTTCAGGAATGCGTATCCGACTCAAAACATCCTCGATAATCTCCATTCCACCAATCCCGGAGGGATTCGCCTCCGGAGCATGCACATATTCCAGGAGTTTGTATGTAAGGTTGGAGGCTTTCATGATTGCCTCCTCCATTGTATCCAGGTGTTTTTGAGATTCCGCATCCACTCCCTGATACTTTTCCTTGAGGTAATTAATCGACTTGCGCATTGCTGTAAGGGGATTCTCGAGTTCATTGCTCAAACTTGCAGCAAGTTTACCGATAACAGCTAACCTCTCATTATTTAATAACTCTTTCTGCACCTTCATTAATTCCGTTGTTCTCTCCTCAACCCTCTTCTCAAGCTCGACATTCAGATTTCGAAGCTCCTCTTCCGCTCTTCTTTTTTCCTCCTCGATTCGCTTCTTTTTAATAGCCCCCTCCACGGCATACGCCAGACGTGAAAGGCTATCTTTTAACACATAATCGGTGGCGCCCTCCTTCATACAGTTCACTGCAGTCTCCTCGTTTATGGAACCTGTCACGATAATGACGGGCAGATCGGGGTATCTTTCCAGGGAAAATTGCATTGCCTCCATCCCATTATAATTTGGAAGTTTGTAATCGACAAGAATGATATCCGGTGAAAATTCTTCCAATGCTTTTTGAAAGTTTTCTTTTGAGTCAACTGTAATTGATGTAAACTGAAGTCCTTCTCTTTTGAGTTTTATTTTCATTAACTCCGCATCCAAATCAAGATCTTCAAGTATAATAATTCTCAGTTTTTTCATATATTATTCCACGCTCCGGATTCATTTTAGTATTATTCAAATCATTTGCCCGACAGCTATTAACTTCTGGATGAAATACTGTTAGACATAAGTTTCATTTACTGACATGGGTAGAAATCCCTAGATTAAAAGGAAAATTTTATCTGAAAATAAATATATATTCTTATATTACTATTCAGATCCCACCACTATGTCATCTTGAGTGGAATACGATCTTTATCTTTTCATTTCACAGGCGCCATTTTCTATTTCAAGACGGCAAATGTCGGCAAAATTCGTCACTGAAAATCAGTTTGCACAATTAAAAGCCCGGTGAAAGGAGTAAAAAACATGGACAAAAAAATCACCATACTAGGAGCTGGAAACGGCGGGCATGCCCTGGCGTTTCATCTTTCCAGAAACGGATGTGGGGTATGCATTTTTGAGCATCCCAATTTCAAGTCAAATCTTGATGGCATTAATCAAAAAGGGGGAATTGAGGCCATCGGAACAATGGTGAAAGACGAAAAAATTATGGAGGGAAAGCTCTCCGGATTCGAGGAAATATCCAAAACCACGACGGATATAAAAGAGGCAATGGATTTCTCCGATATCATTCTGATGATTGTCCCGTCATTCGCTCAGGTTACAATGTTTAATATTATGATGCATTATCTGAGGGACGGACATCTTGTCGTTCTGTTACCCGGAAATTTCGGTTCCATGGTCTTTTTTAGAATGATGGAAGAAGCCTGCGTTAAAAAAGATGTAATGTTTGCCGAAACCATAAGCATTCCCCACGCTTGCAGAAAAGTGGGTCCCGGGCAGGTATTTATCGGGGGTATTAAAGATGCGCTTGAGATTTCCGCCCTGCCTGCAAAGAAAACACCGGAGTGCATAGAAAAATTGAAAGGTTTTATGCCTCTGGATCTGGTTCCTCTGAAAAATGTTCTTGAAGTCGGTTTCTCGAACATGAATATGATTGCGCATCCTGCCACTGCAATTCTGGGAATGGGACCTGCGGAGGCAAGGAATGGTGAATTTTATTTCTACAAGGAAGGAATGTCCGATTCGGTAAGCAAGGTCCAACAGAAGATGGATGACGAGAGAATAGAAGTCGGCAAGAAGCTCCGGCTCCACCTTTCATCTTTCATCGATCTCGTGAACCTCATGTATGGAATGGATGTATCAAGCATCAGGGATTTCGCCCTGCATTCACCGATTCACAATGCATTCGGATACGATTTCCCCAAAAGCCCCAGGGCGAGGTATGTCAGTGAGGATGTGCCATATATCCTGGTTCCCGTATATCACTTTGCAAAACTGGTAGATGTGGATGTACCTGCCATTCAAAGCATCATCTCGATAGCCTCCATAATGAATAACATCGATTATTTGGAAGAAGGCAGGACATTCGAGAAGATGGGACTTACAGGAAAAAAACTTGAGACACTTCTTCATTATATCCAGAATGGTGAAAAAAAGAAATGAGCGAATCGATGATAATGCAAGGGGCTATTTAAAACCACATACATCCTGTGTATCCGTTTATCGGGACGAGGACGTCCCTCCTACAGATTCGGGTGCGTTATCTGTCTTCCGAATCCCTCTGTGGTCTTTGCGGTGAATAAACAAATCCGGCCGGCGTTTCAGGTTGTATTTTTTAAAATGTCAATGAATATCCATATTCACATATATCCGGCAATGTGATGGGAAGTTGTCCCCGGGGTGATAATTTCCCCAGGAGTATATCCGCCGCCGCTTCGAGTGAGTAATGTGAGCTGCCGTATGTCAGAATCGACGCTCTGACATAATCATTATATTGTATCAGGTGATATGGGTTATTCATTGCAAGTCCGATTATGGGTTTGTCGAGTTCCTTGAGTGCTTTTATCCATTCCACCTGATGATCGGGTATCAATCCGTTATGATAAGTGCCAAAAACGATCACTTCACAATCGGACATTCTCTCTTTCAACTCTTCCATGTCAATTTCAAAATCTTTCATATCATATTGAAATTCATCCACCCAGGGATATTTACTCGTTAACATTTCACCGAATGTCGGCATATCCAGGTGCGGGAATTCAGGTTGAATGACACCGATATAATCTTCTTCATCAAGTCTCAGGGGAAGAAGAGCTTCATCATTTTTTATTAATGTGACTGAAGCCCGAGCTATCTTTGAAATCATGTGGGCCGGATTCTCCCTCATGGGATAACGCATCTGGTTGCGTCGATGTTTCTGCCTCACAATTCTTTGCAGTGATGTCTCCAGCCTGTCCTCCGAGAAAACCCCGGATTGTATTGCGTCTTTAAGTGCTTTATGAGCCTTTTCCTGTATATCCTTATCAGGGCCGAACAGAACGATATCCACTCCCGCCTTAACAGCGAGAAGTACCGCTTCTTCGACTTTATGGTTTTCCGTTATCGCGCCCTTGCAAATGAAATCGGAAATTGTCAGCCCGCGAAAACTCATCTGATTCCTGAGATTGAAACCAATAAGAGATCCGGATAATGTGGCAGGTTTTCCATCACGGACTACAATCGGATAAGATACATGCCCTGTCATAACCGCTTCCAGTCGCGCCTGTTTGATGGTGGATTCGAAAGGCTTAATTTCCTTCATGAATCGCCTCTCGGAATGCATTAATGTGGGCAGCATTTGTTCCGGATCCTGTGTAATTGCGCCTATTCCCGGAAAATGCTTTCCACAGCAGGCAAGTCCGTTTTCCTGGTAACCTCTTACCGCTTTGATTCCCATTTGTATGACAAGGTCTTCGTTCTCACTGAAAGAGCGGGCTCCAATTGCAGGGTTGAAGGGAGTCGAATTTATATCCAGAACAGGAGCAAGCACAAGGTTAAATCCATAGCTTTTCAATTCCTCTGCGGAAAGTCTCGCCGCTTCATATGCAAACTCGCTATTCCTTGTTGCGCCAATCGCCATATTCCCCGGCGATACCACTTTCCCGAAAAGAAGACTGTCAGCAACTCCGCCTTCCTGCTGAATCGATATAAGACTTGGCATTCCAGTGCCTATTTGCTCATAAATGCTTTGAACTGAGTCTATAAGATCCCTGGTTTGCACTTCATTGTCCAGGTTTTCCCTCGTAAAAAGAACACCTGCAAATATATTCTTTCTCAGGTGCTCTTCCCATTCTTTATCGATTTCTTTTTCGGGCACTGTTACTAGCATTAGCTGCCCGGCCTTCTCGTCCAAAGACATTTTCTTGATATATTCCCCGGTATCAATCAACATTTATTGACTACCTCCACCAAAACCTATATTTTTTGTAATTATTCAGCATCATTATTTTTCAACGCAGAGTACGCAGAGTACGCTGAGTCAGGGAAATTACTGACTATTCTTTGAATGCCATCTTTCAATAGCTCAACGCTGAAATTGATTAATAATCCGACCTTACAACCGGAAAGATTGAGATATGACATCAATTGTACCTTATGAATCGTCAGCAGCTTCTCAACTGACTTTATCTCAACAACAACCTCATCTTTCTATCATCTATTTTATAGAGTCTTTCTCCTGTTTTCATCTCTGCGGTCTCCGCGATCTCCGCGGTGCATTGTTACCTTTATTTTACTGCGCCTGCAGTAATACCTTTTACGAATTGCTTTTGCATAAGAATAAAGACAATAATCACCGGGATCATTGAGAGAACCGATCCGGCGGCCACGAGACGGAAATTGGTGTCAAAAGTATTCATAAGATATGTGAGTCCTACCGCCAGCGGATAAAGCTCCTTGCTCCTGAGAATCACCAGAGGCCACATAAAAGTATTCCAGAAAGCTACAAACGAGAATATTGCAAGAGTCGCCAACGCCGGCCTTGTAAGGGGAAGCATTATCCTGTACCATATTGTAAATTCTCCGCAACCGTCTATCCTTGCGGCATCTTCCACTTCTTTTGGAATAACGATATAAGCCTGCCTCATTAAAAAAATCCCAAAAACGGTTACAGCCCCGGGCAAAATAACAGCTATGAGTGTATTATACAACCCCAGCTTTCTTATTGTAATAAAATTTACAATCATATTAGCCTGGGCAGGTAACATCATTGCAGAGAGTATGACTGCAAAAATCAAGTTCTTGCCGGGGAAATCAATCCGTGCAAGAGGATAGGCCGTAAGAGAGCAAAGAAGCAATTGTAAAAATATTCCGACAACAACAATTATGATAGTATTCAGGAAAAATCTCGGAAGCTGGGGCATCTGGATCATCACTTCTTTAAAATTCTTCAAGGTCGGTGAAGTGGGAAAAATATCCTTTATTGATTCAAGTCGAAAAACATCCTGACCCGATTTTAAAGCGGTAAATGTAAGCCAAATAAAAGGCCCCATGAGAACCACTGCAAGCATTATCATTAAAAGGTATGTCAGAGCTTTCCTCATACCATTAATTATTCATTAAGTCTTGAGTTTTTCCTTTTAAATATACTTTTGCGACAACATCGCCATCGTTGAAAATAATCTGGAGGTCTTGATCTATCCGTGTTTTTTCAGCTCTTGTTATAAATGAGCCTGTATCTTTATCTTTTATAATCGTGTATCCACGCTCCAGCACCCTGAAGGGATTGAGGGCGTTTAACTTTTCGCCGGCCAGTTCGAGTTGGCCTGACAGTCTCTCCATCCGGTTCTTTATATTTCTGGAAAGATTGTCGATAACTCTGTCAAGGTCTTGTCTCCTCCGGTTCAACAGGTTTTCCAGATACATATAGAGCTTCCCGGGGCGAAGATAATCCAGATATTCCCTTTTTCTTTCAACAATAGCCTGCAAATTCTGTAACAGCCTGGATTTCTTGCGGGACAGGTCGGTTTCAAGATCCCTATACCTTGGCACTACAGCTTGCGCCGCCGCTGTGGGAGTCGCCGCCCTTAAATCGGCTGTCATGTCTGATATTGTAAAATCGGTTTCATGACCCACACCTGATATTATGGGCTTCCTGCAATTATGAATCGCATTTGCAACCCTCTCGTCATTAAAGCAATTCAGATCCTCGAATGACCCTCCGCCACGACTTATTATTATAACATCCACCGGATCGAAATTATCCAACAGCTTGATTGAGTTAACAATTGAAGCGGGAGCTTGGGTTCCCTGCACCGATGTCGGCGATATATATATTTTTGCATCGGGGAAACGGGATGTTATTGTTGTGATTATATCTTGAAGCGCCGCTCCCTTTGAAGATGTTGCAACACCTATGCCCCTGGGGATAAATGGAATCGACTTTTTTCTTTCAGGATTAAAGTAGCCTTTCTTCTTAAGATTCTCTTTTAACTGCAGGAATTTCAGATACAGGTCTCCCATTCCCTCGGGCTTCAATGTTTCAATGATTAGCTGATAATTACCGCCCTTTTCATAGAGGGTAATATTGCCAAAAGCAAGAACATTTTGCCCTTCCTTTATATCGAAATTCACATTTTGTGCCTTGCTTCTAAACATCACGCACTTGAGAACAGCGCCTGAATCCTTTAATGTAAAATAGCAATGCCCCGAATAAGCTCGCTTGAACCCGGAAATTTCCCCTTTTACCCGGACATTATGGAGAGCGGGATCACCGGTAAGAAGGTTCTTGATGTATCCGGTAAGGCTGGAAATTGTCCATACATTCTTTTTACCATGATTTATCATTTCATTCATAAAGATTCAATTCAATTGCATATTATAAATTCCTTTGAGATGAAAAAACCGGGTAAATACCCGGTTCTTAATGCAGAAATTAACCAAAGACAGTCCCCGTCAGTCTTATAGAGCCATAATAGCCAACCCACCGAACATCGCTCCAATCATCAACGCCGGAGCGAAGGGGCCACCTATAGCGACGCTGGCCATTATTCCGCCCATCATAACGCCTATTCCCAAAAGACCCTTTGCCTCTTTTTTCCCCCAACTCTTCTTTGCCTTGCCTGATTTGAGTGATTGCATCTTGTCGGCGTCTAACTGCTCGCTCTTAGATCCTCTTTTAAAAGCGTCCGAAACATTCATTCCTTTTGCAGGGGCCTTTCTTGCTTTACCTGTAAAATTCTGTGTCATTGATCCCTGAACTTTTCCAATATCCATATTAATTTCTCCTCTGAAGAAATATTTTTTAATTAACCTG
This sequence comes from Vulcanimicrobiota bacterium, assembly GCA_021107945.1. Lineage (GTDB taxonomy): Bacteria > Vulcanimicrobiota > JAJTBE01 > JAJTBE01 > JAJTBE01 > JAIORV01. The sequence continues at coordinate 13,273 of JAIORV010000042.1, forward strand.
ATTTTATTTTATCTTCTCATGCTCCTACAGTCAACCTTTTAATGTTAAGATAATGTTACAGGTTGGAACAAAAAGGAACTTGTTTCAGGGTTCGCAGAGGATAACCATAGAAAAATATTGATTTCTCCAGAATAGAGGTGAAAAGCGGGAATGAGGAAGATGGAATAAGGATAACGGATCCATTTTCTAATTTTTTTCTCCTTTTATCCTTTTTGTGTCCTCTGTGGTAGATGGAAGTGGGAAAGGGGAAACGGGAAACGACCGGAATTTTGAGGTTTTTCGATACCCTCTTCTCCGCTCTCCATCCTCCGTTTTCTTTTTATTCCTGATTTCCTGATTTCCTTAGAGATATAATTCCTAATTTCCTCAATCAGTTTCCTCAAAAACCTTCATAATCATATCATATATTTCAGGATATTTATTTCTTATATTCACGGGCTTTCTTTCCTCGTCAACAAATACATTGGTCGTAAATCCCGTTGAAAGCAATTCTCCCGTCTCTTTTCTTACAAGCTCATAGGACAGGGTAAGTCTTACGCCGGAATAGTCCATGGGCATTACTCTGACGGTGAGAATATCTTCATAAAAAGCCGGAGCCATAATTTCAACCGTATATGCAATAATGGGCGCAAAAACTCCGCGCCTTTCAATAGCGGCATAACTCTTGATGAAATTTTTAAATAGAGCCGTACGCGCCACTTCAAAATAGACGGGCACATGGGCATGATGAACCACACCCATTTGATCCGTTTCCACATACCTTACTTGAATATCTTCTTCCCACAGCACTTCAGGTTTTTTCATCCCCGACTCCTTTATTAGTTTATCTATGTAATATTTTCCCGCAATCAAATAGATCCTTCCGGTTTAAAATTTTCATCCGAAATTAAAGAAGGAGTTTCCACTCCTTCCATAACTTTTAGCAGACCGATTAGTTGACCACGTCTTTAAGTCCTTTGCCAGGCTTGAAGACCGGCACGTTACGGGCTTTAATCTTGATTTCTTCACCGGTTCTGGGGTTTCTGCCCATTCTTGCCTCTCTCTTTCTTACCTCGAAAGTACCGAATGGGATAATCCTGATTGTATTGCCCCGGGCAAGTTCCTGGTTTATTGTTTCCAGAAATGCATTTAACATAATTTCCGTTTTCTTTTTTGTAAATTCACCCTTTTCGGCAATGGCATTAACAAGATCCTTTTTTCCTATAATTGTTTCCGGCATAACCTCAACCTCCTTTTATATCGATGTGCCCGTCTTTCTCCACAAAGAAAAGGATTTCCTCCTACCTTTCCCGAAATGACGGGATTTTTTTATGTTTTTAATGAATTTTTTTGTCTATCCACCACAAAGACCACAGAGTTTCCCTCCTTTTATCATAAAATCGGAAGATACTCCTGAGAAAAATACGATCTTTTCCTTTAGTGAATGAGCTATTTCTAATAAGTATTATCTTTTTTGATCTGCGGCGAGACGCCGCAGCTACCGACATTTTTATAATGGCGGGGGTAGCGTCCCGCCGCCCTAAAAACATATGGGTGCATTTACTTTTTGTCAAAGGTTCAGGCGTAATTATTCAGTCTCCCAAGGCTTCTTGTCCTTCTGAGCGGATCAAGAAAGACTTGAGCATGTCATTCTGAGCGGATCACGAGAGAATAACTTTACTTCTATGATTTTCTCAAAGACGGGATTACCTTGATCTACGAGGATTAACACAGCGAAGAATCTCAACCCCCGTGG
>JAIORV010000089.1 GCA_021107945.1 Vulcanimicrobiota bacterium
TACCTGCAAGGAGATCTGATAAAATTCTATTTTACAGTTGACATAAAATATCTGTAATAAGTACTTTTCTTTTTGACCTGCGGCGAGACGCCGCAGCCACCTACATTGTTATAATGGTGGGGGTGGCGTCCTGCCGCCCAAATAACAAGACATTATTTTCGAAAAATAGTTTAGGCGCATCTGATCCTTTTCTGGAAATAATGCGCAATTTGCCCGCAAACTTCAAGAAATGAGATAATTTTATGAGAAAGAAAGCAAGAACCGTTGCATTGTTCCTCGCTGCAGCATTCCCGATATGTATGATTGCATTCACCATGCCCGGATGTGGCACAGGAAAGAATTCCTTTGCTCCTGAAGCAGCAGCAGGCACAATGAAGTGGCACTTTAATACCGGAGACAAAATCGACTCTTCGCCTGCTCTGGGCGCTGACAGCACCATCTATGTGGGCTCAAATGACAGCAATCTTTACGCCCTGAATTCAGATGGGACCTTGAAATGGTCATATAAAACCGGGGGTTGGGTCCCCTCTTCGCCTGCCGTGGGCGCAGATGGAACCATCTATGTGGGATCCAGAGACAACAATATTTATGCCCTGAACTCAAACGGCACTTTAAAATGGGCATACAAAACCGGGGACTACATCGACTCTTCGCCTGCCGTGGGTGCTGACAGCAGCATATATGTGGGATCAAATGATAAAAATATTTACGCCCTGAATTCAAATGGGACATTAAAATGGGCTTATGAAACAGGAGACCATGTTGACTCTTCACCTGCCATTGGCGCTGACGGCACTGTCTATGTGGGATCAAAAGACAAGAATATTTACGCCCTGAATTCAGATGGTACATTAAAATGGATCTATAAAACCGGGGGTATCGTCTTCTGTTCACCTACCCTGGGCACCGATGGCATTATATACGTGGGATCATATGACAACTATATTTATGCCATAAATCCGGATGGTACCTTAAAATGGTCATATAAGACCGGGAGTTTGGTCCAGTCTTCAGCAGCTCTGGGAGCTGACGGGACTATATATATGGGATCAAATGACGGCAATATTTACGCCCTGAATCCAGATGGTACCTTAAAATGGGTCTTTAAAACCGGAGGATGGATCCGCTCTTCACCTGCACTGGGCGCTGACGGCACCGTCTATGTGGGTTCGTGGGACAAAAATCTGTATGCTCTGAATTCAGATGGTTCCTTAAAATGGTCTTATTACGATGGAGACACCATCGACTCTTCGCCTGTCCTGGGCGCTAATGGAGTTTTGTATTCAGGCTCCATGGGCAACAGTATTTACGCCATCAATATCTCCACCAACCTTGCATCATCTCCGTGGCCAATGTTCCACCACGACCCGAGGCATACCGGACAGCAGCCATAAAGGGACAGCACCGACGCCTGCAATTCCCAGCGCAGGACGGGCAAAGCCGGAGTCGGGGGTAATGATAAAACAGGACTATATTGTTTTTCACCAGGAAGGGATGGCGCAAACATCGGTAAGTTATAATTTAATTGTTTGGGAAACGAACGTAGGATCTATCTTTAGTCCGTCGAATTCCCTTCCGATTAAAATAATCTAAATGATGGGGGTCAGATGAAATTATTAGATATTACAACTAAACAACTCAAGGAAACCTTGAAATATATGGTAATCGTAGTAGTGACGTTTATCATACTGCAATCCCTGGTTGTTGTCATGCACGAATTTACCCATAGCACCGTCGCATGGCTTCTTGGATACATGAAAAGTCCCCTTGGTATCGTCTGGGGCAATCCCATAATGATGACAGGCTGGGATGAAGGGGTACATTATTCCAAATATTTTTCCTCTGTCCATTTAGCTGCCGAGGCGATCATCGGGGCGAGTCCGCTTTTGGTCCACACAATCATTATTACGCTGGGTTTAATTCTGATGCAAACGAAAATGATTTTGGAAAAGAAATGGCTTTTTCACTTTCTTTACTGGTTTGTGATCGCAAACTTTATGGAAATCATCGCATACATCACCATGCGGGCCTTTGCCAATAATGGCGATGTTGGGCACTTTAACCATGGACTGAATATTTCTCCATGGTTTGTTTTCATAATAGGGAATCTTGCAATTGTATTTGGATTGTATGTTCTCTTTGCAAAGATTCTCCCGCAGATGTATGCTGTCTTTGCACCGGGAAATCGGCTGACTCAATGGGTGATCCTGTTTATGACCTGTTTTTTACTTTTCATATGGGGAAGCGGATTGCGAGTGGTGCTTTATGTCCGTCCCGACCCACAGTGGATGTTCGGGCTCCTGGGTTTTGTGGCATTTGGCGCGGTCCTCATAGCCTGCAGACCCGCCGTCGCCCAAACAGAGAGCCGGTCTGAATAGCTGCGATTCAGGAGAAGTGATATGTATTCTGCCCTCGACGTTCGTGGCAAGATGCCAGTCCTGCAAGGATGAGGACTGAATACTTACCATGAGATTAACCCCCAACTTCAGTTGGGGGCATAAAAAGACAACCCCTCCTCTTTGAAGTTTAGCCGTTTCAACGGCTTCCTACTGGAAATTTGGCATGGGAAAGAGATAGTTTTTATTAGCATTACATTCATTTGTGAGAATCTGGATTCAAACTCATGAGTGTAGAGGAATGCAGAGAATGGGCAATGAAATATTTTATTTGGAAAGATGGGTAAACCGTTGAAACGGTTAAAAGTTCTTTTCTTTACTCAACCCCCGGCTGAAGCCGGGGGATAATCTCATGGATGGCATTTGGGATAATCTCTTTGACCTAGGGATCAAATTTGGTGACATCCCATTCTATGCCCGGAAGCTTGGGAAGATAACTCCCATCATCCTTGCCTATCTCCTTCTCGATTATTTTATTGAGCTTCTCGTTCATTTTGAGAATCAAATCCTTATTCTTTTCCGGATCAACACCAAGATTGACCATTTCGTCAGGATCTTTCTCCAGGTCGAAAAGTTCAATATCGTTATATTTAAGTATCTGTTCCATAGTCCTGGGGGCATTATGTTGCGTGGGAGCAAAATAACGGCTGTATTTATAGCGGCCGTCGAAAACTGTTCTTACGAAACCGCGCTTATTCAAATCAAGCTTGACACCGGCTTTTTGCAGTTTTTCTTTGAGGTTATCCGACCCCTCCTTCTCAATGATTTCCATAGTTTTCTTGAAGAAATTATGATCCAGAGTGGAGATGCCGCAATATGTAAAGAGCATACTATCACGAATATCTCTGATTCCTGCTTTTTCGGGATCTGACAATAACGGTGTAAGATCATGTCCGGGCAATCCCTTTGTTATTTCAGCTTTTTTATCATCGGATACACCGGAAAGAGCAACTAAAGTCGGGGCAAGATCGACGTGGGAAGTCAGAGCATTGCAAACCTTGCCTTTCGGTCCATCAGGGTGAACTATAATCAATGGCACATTGATATGTTCTCTATAGGCAAACGGTCCCTTTCCCTTCATTCCATGTGCTCCCGCCATTTCACCATGGTCCGATGTAAAGACGATAATTGTATTTTCAATCAGTCCCTGTGCTTTTAATTCATTCAGAAGACGCTCCATATCCATATCAGCATTTTTAATGCAGTTAAGATAATAGTCCTGATAACGTTCCCAGTGTTCCCGGTCATTCTGGACTTTCCCAAGCATTAAATCAAATGTTTCGACATATTCATAATGGGCAAGAGGACGACCTTTTTCTTTAATAGGCTGGAGCGCGGACTTTGGCAGAGGATAATTCCAGATTTTTTCGTACATGGAGTTATCGGGTGCCCGGAGCGCCGGTGCTGGAAGATGCCCGTTATCCTGGACATTTTCATTAGAGCTATCAGCATTGAAATACATTATATCGTGAGGATTAACCAGGTTAACAGACAGGAACCAGGGTTTTTTCTTGTCACGAAGATCGTTCCCTTTGGCGCGAAGCCACTTGATGCTGTCCCCGGTAAAGCTGGCATCATTGTGGTATCCTCCCCATTCGTGTCCATAATCATCTCCGAGGTAATTATAATCGGAAAATCCATAAGGTTCCATTGCATTGTTAAAATATTTTTCCGTATCGCCGGGTTCCATTTCATTGCTTAAATGCACTTTTCCCTTATAAGCTGTATAATATCCCGACTGACGGAGCATATCGCCGGTAGTGGTTAGGTCGGGTGATAGCGACTTAATGTAAGGATAGTTGGCATTATCAAACATGCCGTTGTCAGGAGTATGCAGGCCGGTAAGAATAGCTGCCCTTGAAGGCGTGCACATTGATGCGCATATTTGGTGATTTGTGAATGTTACACCATTATTCATCATCCATTCTCTTGCCGGAAGCTTAAGCCCTTTTGGATACTCATTAAAATATCTTTCCTGGTCGGTAAGAATAAATAGTATGTTGTAATGTTTGTTCTTAATTTGGCGAGAAGTTTTTGATGGAGTAAGAGGTAGTTTGGCCTTAATAGCATCTTGGTTATCAACAGCAAAGACTTCGCTGATTGTAAGTGTATAGGCCATTAGCAGTAAAAAGGTGATCAGTAAAACAAGATTCAAAAAGCCACTTATTCCTGTTTTTAATTGCATCAGTTTTCTGAAGTTTTTCAAGGCTTGTATCCCTCCCGATAATTTTTTGATGCGAACTTTAAAATATCAACCTATCAATCCGAAAACACCATCATGAAACGCTATCCTGAGAAATAAATTGATATATAGGTTACTCGAACATTTTTCTGAGACGAATTCCTGATTTTTATCCTGATGTTGATTATTACATTTTCCAAAAAATTCAAACTATTGCCAGAAGGATATATTTACTAAGGATATATTTCTTAGATTTCGCACACCTGATATCTTTTAATTAAATCACTCAATTTGTCAAAAATGCGATTGAGAAATATTCTTTAATAGCCTTATAGCCATATTTCACAATATTTATAAACTTTTCGAGTTTTTAAGACAACACCCGATTTTAATCGGGTGGTTAGAAGCCTATAATATCTACCTCCCACCTCAATTTAACCGTTTCAACGGTTTTTTGATGATATAAACCACTGAAGTGGTTGGGACGCTGTAGTGGTGGGGTTTACACTCAATTCACCACAATAAATTGTGGTGCTGTCTTAAACCCCTTATAACGCCTGTTATCACCTGAAAAACACCTGTTATCACCTTAAAGTACTTGAAATAAATTCTATTACTTCTCAAGAAATTCACATGTGCGAAATGTGAGTATTTACTATTTAGAGTTATCTATATACAAGTAATTATTCGACAGATAAACACACCTTACCTTCCAATTTGATTTGTCGGTAAATCATGGGACAAGAACCTGGTTCCGGAATTCTTTAATGTCGGATTCCGCGATTTCCAACCCATTAACAATGTAATTCTCAAAGGTTCCATATTTGTCAACGACATTCTGGAAAGCGCTCTCCATATACTCTCTTTTTGCTTCAAGCAAGTTCCGTATTCTTTCCATGTCTTCTTCGGTGGGTGTGTTTCCCGTGTTTTGCTCAATGGTCTTACTGAAGTAATCAAGACTCTCTTCCACGGTGTCCTTGAGATATTCATTGCTTAAGAGGTAGTCATTAATGATGACTTCATCGGTGATCTGAAGTGAGTGTAAAATCAGCGCTGCGTTGAAACCTGTTCTGTCATTCCCGCCTCTGCAGTGAATAAGCACAGGCCGGTTCTCATTATTTATCACCTCGGAAAGCATCAGGTTGAACTGTTCTATTTTGTCTGTGTAAATAGTCTTATATATATCTGCGATGTTATCCACCGTCAATTGTGAAGTATCTCCTGTCTGGAGGACATTATTGAATAATTCATTAACGCCTTCAATATTCATGGAATCGACCAGGGACCTGGCGCCGGCAGGAAGTCTGTCGGGGCGCTCGTCAATTTCCTCTTCGGAACGGAAATCGATAACAAGTCTCAAACCAAGATTGTTGACAATCGACAGGTCGGCATCGGTCAAGTCATAAAGGTCTCCGGATCTGAACAGCATTCTCCATCTTGTGGATTGTCCGTAAATGTTTTCGTAACCGCCCAGATCCCTGAAATTTTTCTGCCCTTCAAGCTTAATTCGCCGGCTTAATTCCTGTTGAGAGGAATTATCTCCTATACTACATCCGCTGATTAGAAGCGATGTTGCAATAATAACGAAGAGAACAATGTGCAGTATTTTTCTTTTATTCATCAGAACCTCTCTTTTCAGAATGAGTATTCAAATCACGGTAGGGGTGGCGTCTCGCCGCCCAATTTGCGGGTTTAAAAACCCGCGCTACGTGATGGATTTACAGCTTCGACTAAACCTCCGAGAGGCTTCTCTTTTTTAGTGGTTTTACCCATCAATTTTAGCTCTACTAAAGTTAAGCCAGCTTCATTCAAAAGACTTTCAACATTTTCCTTTGCATCAGAGGTTGTATCAATGCCGAATTTGAAATATTCATCGGTCATTCTCGAAATGAATTTTCCATATTTCATAGACCGTGAACAAAGTGCTTTTGAAAAGAAATCAAAAGTAAGAATGCTGCCTTCACCGCTGGAATTTGCGACAGCTTTCAAAGTCTGTTTAACACTATCTTCATCCAGGTAATAAATTACACCTTCCCACAGAAAGAGGGTCTTCCCGGAAGTATCAAAGCCACACTCGATCAACTTATCAACCCATGATTCCTGATTGAAATCTATTGAAACAAAAGTAATCCATTCACAATCAATTCCCGCTTTCTTGAGGGCTTCAATTTTGCATTTTTGCGTACTCTCTTTATCCAGTTCAAATACTTTAATATTTTTTCCTTTACAATACTTAAATGCCCGAGTATCAAAGCCAGCGCCCATAAATACAACTTGATCCATACTATCAACATTTTTCTCCATTATTTCATCAAAAAACCTTGTTCTGCAACCAAGAAAATTCAAGAATGTTGCTTCTTCAGGTTCAGGCATATTGGCAAGACCCGGCATATATCCGCAGATTCGATTTGCAATGAAAGCAGGTCCCATCATCATCCATAATCCAATTTCAGATATAAAGGGCAATGAAGAAATCATTTTAACCGTAGCTTCATCTTTACGTAATCCAAAAATATGATATATCCAACGGGAGCTCAAAGGATTGGTAGCTGTTGCTGATATACCATGTTTCTTACTGTAAAGCAGAACTTTGACAAACATAAAAACATACCCGATGATACTTAGAGGCAGGAGAACTAATTGAATGATTATAAAAACTAAAAACTGAAATAACTTAATCATATAAGCCTCCTGAATATTCCACACCTTAATCCTGCAATTGCCAGGGACAGCATTAGGGCGGCGGGACGCCACCCCCACCTATTATTACAATGTCGCCCCCAGCATTATAACAATGTCTGTGGCTGCGGCGTCTCGCCGCAGGTTAAAAAGGATAATACTTATTAGAAACAGCTTTTTCTTCATTTCAAGATTATCATCGTGAGTTTAGGGTTTGAATTTCACGAGCAATCTATATCGGATATCAAAGGCTTTGTCAGGCTTTACAATAAACGGCGGGGATCCTTTAATACCAATTTGCGCCTAAAAAGCCCTTTATTGGGCAAGCATTTTTCTTTGTTTATCGGGATTGGGAAATCCCTCCTACAGTAAAAATGAATGCGAAACGGCATAATACCAATTTGCGTTTAAGAAATCCTTTGTGGGGTAAGGCATTAACATTTCCGTCCCTGATATCCTGAAGAACATTCTGGAACCCCGGTTTTACAATCTTCTTTCAAGATTGACCTCCGTCCTCATAAGTCCTTCACATTTCCTATTTCTCTTTTTATTTTTATTATTATGCTATAATCAAAATAACAATTGACAGAAGACAATATAAGAACCAGAAAAGGAGTGCTTTTTCATGAAATATCGGACAACTCTGGCCATTTTGTTATCAATTGCAATCATTTCTTTTGCATGGATTTCCGGATGCGGCGGAGGTGGAAATGATGATGGAGGGACTGGCATCTCAGTAACCAACGCCGAAGGGGGAACATATTCCTTGGGTCAGGCACAAGTTACCTTCCCACCAAGTTCTGTGGACAGGGATATAATAGTTTCAGGATCCACAGTATCCTCGTCCGACATGCCTTCCCACTTAACGCCGGTAAGCGACAGGCATAGAATCAGCCTGTCGGATCCGGATGCCTACAATGCTGATACCGCAACTATAAGCATTACTTTAAGTGGAAGTACAGAGGGTGTTTCCATTTACCATTCAAGTGATGGAACCGAATGGAACAAGCTTGAGGGGACTGTGAACGGAAATATAATATCAGCCGGTATTCCTCATTTCTCAGATTTTGTTGCAGCCACGGAGTCATATACGCTCAAAGTTAATAATAACTCCTTTTTTTCAGGCACGATATGTATTTACCAGGATAATCCTAACATCGGCGTTTCCGATGTGTCTTCAATTGCGTGGCTTACTGAATATGTCAACCCAAACTCCTCAACAACCTTTTCATGGACTGAAAATTATTCCTTCCACAATTCAGAAACAAGCGACCTGACTCCCGGACTTATATTTTTGAGCATGCAGACATTGGGAGCCAATCTCTCATCAACAAACAAGGTTACACTCACCAATTCCAGTGGTTACTGCCAATTCACCAATCAGACAGCCGGGCCGTCGAAAGGCAATTTATACATTGAACAGGACAATTCTGTTCCCTCCAACCAGGCCGCAGTAGGCATCGGCATGTACGGGCGTACGACATACGCAGTTATGGCACAGCCCGACATGACTTACACTTTCACCCTCAATCCAAAATACTGGATCACCCATGGAGATTACACCTCTGGCCAGGTGCTCGACACCAATAATATCAGCAATAAGAAGGAATTCGTCTTTCCCTCGGGATGCTACTCAATGAATGCAGTCCTGAACAATTTTGATGAATGGACAATTTCGTGCACAAATTAGTAATAGAGTCCTTTCCCAGGATGCGGACATCTAACATCGCAGAACAGTGGTTCGAATCCCCTACGGGCTATGAAATTCCTTTAACCCACGCCGGAATTGAGTTTCCGGCGTTTTTTTGTTTTGAGTCGTATGCTACCTTAACCCGAAACGCTGATTTCCCCGAAGCTAACCCTCAAAAAATTACAAAATATTAAATTATCCAAGGTATCCATAAAGATAGAGTAAGTAGGGTTGGTTTCCAGCCAGCCATCCCGTGAGTATTCCAAACTTTACAGTTGGCCCGATCTTTCGACATTTTTTCTCCAAAAATTAAGATGTGATCGGGACCCTGGTTTTGGACATTGCCTTTGGGTCATTTCAGACGATCATCGAGCCAATTAAGTATGCGTTCACTGGAGATAGCAGGAGCACCTAACTGACAATGAAACTGGCCGCCTTCGGTTCTGGTGAATTCCAAATAGGTTTTAGGTGATTTTAAAGCCTTGTAGAATATTTTAGCCTGCTCATAAGAACCGGCTACCTGATCATCAATTGAACCAATAACAAGCATCTCGCCTTGAATTTTGTCTATAACACCTTCCATACTGTATTTTTTCAGCATGCGAAAGACTTGAAAAGGTGAGTCAGCATCAAATGTCCATAGCAGCATATGAATAAACTTGTCAGTATCAGGAGATTTTTCTCTTTCAGCCTGAATTAAATCATTGAGCTTTTTTTCCGCTGCATCGTCATCCACTAACTCCTTAATTTCCGGAGAGAACATGGCCATCGTGCCGTCATAAACACTGAATACGCCACCATCAACTACGAAATACTTAATGCGATGTTCAAATGCTGCAGCCCTGGGCACCAGATACCCCCCCATACTATAGCCAATTAAAGCAATCTTTGATTTATCAACTTCCGGTAACTTGACTGCATAATCTACTACCGGGGTAACAACAGTTTCCCAGTTATACCTGAATGGCATTTTCTTAATACGAATCATTTCTCCTTGCCCGGGCCCTTCAAAAGCAAGACAGTTGTAACCGCGCTTTAATGCCTGAGCAACCAATATGAAATAAAGATCTTCCGCTGTTCCATCAAGGCCAATCTGAATAAGAAGAAGAGGTCGCTTTTTACCGGATTTATCGACTCTACACATATAAGCAGGTAGGGTAGTATCTTCAAAAGGTATCTCAACAAACTCGATCAAACCATTAGAGAGTTTTGCTGCCTGAAGAAAACTGTTGCGGCCCTTACGCCAGGTAGTTATAAGACGTTTGTCTTCAGGTAAAAGGAAAATTTCTGCAGACCTGTAATAGTTTGTAGCCCTGAGAAATGCTTCTTTAGCACTGATCTTATGGCTATCCTTTAAAAACTCAAGAGCAATATCATTAATATGATCAGCCATTGAATTCCAGGAAGTAAACCAGCTCTCATGGTCACCATCTTTAATTCTACTTGTAATAGTAAGCATCTCACCCAAATCACCGCCGCCATTGTATATAGCACCAAAGCGCCATAGGCATTGAAATAAAAATGACTCATCATCAAATTTGAATTCATTCATAATTGACTTTTCTTTATCATTATCAAGCTTGGAGTCATCCAGGGCTATTTCATAATCCACTTCTTTCCACTTCCTTATTTCTTCTGCAAATGCGGAGGTTGTGATTGAAAGTGCAAGCATTAAAACGGCACAGACGAAAATAATTCTGACTATTCCTGCTTTCATTTTTACATCTCCTTTTTCATTTGTATCCATATATGATAATTAAAATCAATAGCTTTGTCAAACCCAAAATCCCCGGACAAGTCTTATACTCAAGAGCATAACTTACCTTGCTCTTTGTTTTACCTGCGATATTAATGCCTCTTCCCGGGCCAGGTTGAAATCCTGTGTCATCCATTATAGATTGTCGTCATAAAGTTTCCTTTTTGGAAGGGACTTTGACTTTCGGAGATACAAGAATTTGCTTCCCCGTGTAATCCCTTACAGTCTCTATCCTTACCACAAAATCAACAACCTTAATGTTTCGGGTTAAGGTTGTGTACGGGCTTTTTTCAAGGAAACCCGGGTGATACCTGGGTTTTTTGCTTTTAATGGGATTGATTTTAAAGTAAATCATACCGGGAGGCAATCCTCTCAGGCCGGAAATAGGGCGCTGTCCGTAATTTTCCAGTCATCTGCACTTTCAGTTGATAAAGGATATGTCGGGTGAAAAAGGAGATTTTCCCGGGGTCGCTTCTATCGAGGAGCGGGAAATGTATCTCGACCTTTGCCCTGACCCCAACCTGATCCTCGACATACCGATGTCCTTTTAAATTTGGCGGAATTGACTCATCGAGCTCGATGTGCTATCGTAAATCATTATATTTATTTTGTTATATGCGCTTTGCATTATATTAAATCATTGCCTGTAGCCCATTGCAATAACATTTTTTGCTACAGAGCCAAATAAATTCCAAGGAAGTATTGATGCATTTAATTGATTATGTAATTTTCGGACTTTATATGTTGTGCGTGCTTGGAGTAGGATTCTATTATTACTTTCAAAACAAGAATGCCGAGGATTATTACGTCGGCGGACGGACGATGTCCCCTTACCACGTAGGGATCTCGGTTGTAGCAACCGATGTCGGGGGAGGCTTCTCGATTGGGCTTGGAGGCGTAGGTTTCCTGATGGGGCTCGCAGGCAGTTGGCTTCTATTTACAGGCCTGGTGGGAGCATGGCTGTCAGCAGTATTCATCATTCCAAAAATCAAGGCAATTGATGAAAAACACAAGATGATGACATACCCGGATTTTCTCCGCCACAGGTTTGGTGAGAAGGTTGCCCTGACAGCGGCTCTCATTTCCGGGCTTGGATACCTGGGATTCACCGGGGCGCAGGTACTTGCAGGGGCGAAGCTGGCCTCATCGACACTCATCACGACAGCCCCATTCGGATTGAGCCCGATGCAGTTTTCGCTTTACGTTATCGCTGTCATAATTATAGGCTACACCGTACTTGGCGGCTTAAAGGCCGTCGTCTATACGGATACCGTCCAATGGCTCGTCCTGTTGATAGGACTAATATTCGTGGCGATACCCCTGTCCCTCAAGGCGGTGGGTGGTTTTGCGGGTCTCCGGGAGGCGCTTCCCCCTTCGCACTTTTCACTGCTCAACATCAAACCGGTTACTTTTATTAACTGGATGGTTACCATCATACCAATCTGGCTGATAGGGATGACCCTGTACCAGCGCATGTATGCAGTAAAAGACGAAAACGATGCAAAAAAGGCCTGGTATATTGCAGGCTTCTTTGAATACCCGCTGATGGCTTTTATGGGTGTGGTTCTTGGAATGTGCGCCAGGGTTCTTTTTCCCGACGTCCAGCCTGAAACGGGGCTGCCTCTTTTGATAGCTAAAGTGATGCCGATAGGCCTGAGAGGAATTGTAGTAGCGGCGTTCTTCTCTGCAATTATGTCAACCGCCGATAGCTGCCTGATGGCGTCTTCAGGTAATTTTCTCAACGATTTTCTTCAGAGATATTTTTTCAAGGATGCTTCGGAAAAAACAATAATTCGGTTGTCACAGGCTGTGACCTTGCTGATCGGAGTATTCGCCATTGTGCTGGCAAGCCAATTCAAAGAAGTATTGAATGCAATCCTGTACGCGTATTCTTTCATGGTGTCCGGGCTTTTTGTGCCGACCCTGGGAGCTTTCTTCTGGAAGAAGAGCAGTTCCATCGGTGCATTATGGGCTATGATTTCGGGCGGTACCCTGACGTTGATGTTGATTTTATTCAATGCAAAGCTCCCGTATGGTCTTGATGAAACAGTATTCGGCATTGCGCTGTCCGCGGTGGTATTTGTATCACTGTCACTGCTGTTCCCCGATAAGGAAAGAGAAGCTCCCCTTGAAGCGCAGCCGGAGAAATAGGGGGCAGGGGCGCTGAATGCATACTTCTTTTTCCATCTTCCCTGACAAAGGCTCTTTTTGTGAGTCGAGCAAATCCGCGGGTTGCAACGAAGGTGAACCTATATGCAGCCTTGTCGCTCGCCAAAATTAATCCCGAAAAATGCATTTGAACTTTGTGAAATTTTTCTTTCAGACACTATGACAAAAAAGGCGCTTCCCATATAATGGACTTCCCCCGAAAACGGACACTAAGTAAGCATCATTCGGTGAAAAGTCGCATATGGGCATATTTATTCCCAGGCACTATTTTGACTTCATTCTCTGGTTCCTGACTATGACACATTTGTAATTTTTTCTAATAATTTGAATGAGCAGAGTTACTGTTATATACTTTTGAGCGTTCATCAATTTTTCGCGGGCTAAGGTAGCCAACGCCCCTATTTCAGAGTAAATCCCGATTATGTCGGAGTTTTTTGTATTTTGCTATTGGTTCTTGAGTCTTGATGACCTGCCCCCATTTGGGTTACAATTTACAATATTAGACTAAATCCACCTTTTTAATCCTCAATTGTGTTTTTTTTACGGCATGATTTTACAAAGAAACATCTAAGAATTTTGGTAATTGGTGACAGAGCCTACTTTATCATGAAGGAACAGGTTTTTGGCTCGGTTATACCAGGATTTGTTTCCCGGTATAATTTTTCACAACCCCAATCCTCACCACAAAACCAACAACCTTGATGTTTCGGGTTAAGGTCGTGTACGGGCTATTTTTCTTGGAAACCCTGATAGATTCAGGGCTTTTTCTATTATGCTTGTTTCAATATAATAACAGATTTGACTGATAAAGGAAAGTTAATGCTTTTAGAGTAAATCATTTGTCATTGAAAGTTTAAACCGAACCACAATGAATGAGTTTTTCTGCAAAGCTCTGTGTGAGAAGGTTTATGCGACTGTTGACGAAATGCAGGAAGAGTTATATCATTACGAATAGGAGATGCCCCATTCAGGTTATCATAACCAAGACAAACGACTAAAAGAATGGATGGAAGAATACCTCAAAAAAGAGATGCGGAAATGATAGATATCAATGTTAGTTTTGCATTTAAGTCAAGATCGTTTTAAGGAGTGATACTTTGGCTAAGAGAACATATAAGAAAGGGGAAAAATTTGGGGACTGGACTCTCTCAAAATATATTGATAGCGGGGGGAATGGTGAAGTATGGAAAGTCAAGAACCCTTCGTGTTAATATAAATGAGACAGTTTTCTTCCCTGAATTTAGTGTATAATTGGAGGGCGGGGAAGGAGAAAAAAGATTATGCATATGATGTCAGATGAGAGACTTTTGGAAGGAGTAACGAACCAAAAGAGTCCTGGATTGGAAGATGCCACAGTGGATATTCCGGACAACAAATCCTTAAAGAAAGTAACAACAACAACAAGGTCGGGGCAAAGAGTTTTTAAGGCGAAAATCCCGGATTCTGAAGCTCCGGGGATTGTTATCCCTGACTATAATCAACCTGTGGTCGAAGTCCCCAACCCCGAAGTCCTTGAGCGTCCCAGGCGAAGGAGATTCACAGCCAAATACAAACTTCGCATTCTTAAGGAGATAGACTCTGCGACCGGACGGGGCGAAATTGGAGCTATCTTGCGGCAAGAAGGGCTATATTCCTCTCATATCAAGTCCTGGCGCAGGCAGCGAGAAGGAGGGGCGCTTGCCGGTTTGAGTCCAAAGAAAAGGGGGACTAAACCCGTCAAGAAAGATC
>JAIORV010000008.1 GCA_021107945.1 Vulcanimicrobiota bacterium
TCCAATGCCAATACCTACATTGCCCATGTGTTGATTCACTAATTCATGGGTATTGATTGTAGGAGGGACGTCCCCGTCCCGATAAAAGGATAACGGATGATGGAAAATGGATCCATTTTCCAATTTCTTTTTTCTTTTATCCTTTTTGTGACTTCGTGGTTTAAATCCCATTCCCGTCTCTCGTTTCCCATTTCCCACAACCAATTTGATGGAGGTAACAAATGAGCAAAAGGATAAAGCCAAGACTGATGAAGGGCATGCGGGACTTTCTTCCCGATGATATGATAAAAAGAAACTATGTGATAGACACGGTCAAGAGAGTTTTCGAAACCCACGGATTTCTTCCCCTGGAAACTCCCACAATTGAGATGTGGGAGGTCCTCTCGGGTAAGTATGGCGATGACGGAGAAAAGCTCATTTATAGATTCGGAGACAAGGGAGGGCGAGACCTGGGGCTTCGCTACGATCTCACCATCCCCCTGTCCAGGGTAGTGGCGATGTACCAGCACAGGATTGTTAGACCCTTCAAAAGATACCAGATTCAGCCGGTCTGGAGGGCGGACAAGCCTGGAAAAGGAAGATATCGGGAATTTTACCAATGTGATGTCGATGTCGTGGGAAGTGCGGATATACTGGCAGATGCAGAGGTTATACAGGTATCTTATGAAATAATGAAGTCCCTTGGATTTCACAATTTCGTGATAAAGATAAACACCCGCAAGATCCTCCGTGGAATAGTGGAGCTTTCCGGCGTTGGCGTTGAAATGGAAGCACAGATATGCCGCTCGATTGACAAGCTTGACAAGATCGGCATGGAAGGCGTTGAAGAAGAACTGTTAAAACGCGGCATCTCACAGGAAGCGAAAGATAAAATTATCGATTATATAAGTATCAAGGGAACTCCCCACATGGTTATTCTCCAGGCTCACACAAAACTGGGGGGCTCAGAAATTGCGCTTGAGGGCGTGGAAGAATTGTCCTTATTAAGAAAATACCTGGAATATATGGGGATAAATGAGGAAAATATTTCTTTTGACCTTGCGCTTTCCCGCGGACTGGATTACTACACGGGACCCATATTCGAGACAGTCGTTGAAAAGCCAAAAATCGGCAGTGTTACAGGAGGCGGAAGATTTGACAACCTTATCGGGCAATATATGGGCATGGATGTGCCCGCCACAGGCAACTCCATCGGGTTGGAACGGATTATCACCGTGATGGATGAACTCAACATGTATCCCGACGACCTGGCTTACAGCACAAAAGTCCTGATATGCCGCTTTGATGACGAGGATATGGAATACACTTTAAAATTAGCGGAACGATTAAGAAAAACAGGCTTCAACACAGAGGTTTACATGGGCAAATCAAAACTCAGAGGCCAATTGGGATACGCCGCCGACAGAAATATTCCCGTTATTGTAATTGCCGGCGGCGACGAGAGGGCAAAAGGCCTTTTGACTTTGAAAAACATGCAAAACCGTGAGCAGACGGTTATAGATGAGAAAAATGTGTGTGAAGAAATACAGAAGATACTGGGGTAACTGAGGGCGGAGGACGGATCTGTTTTTTTAACGCAGAGATCGCAGAGGGCGCAGAGATTTCGCAGAGGCAATTGGGGCGGATGACGGAGGAAGAATCCCGTTTCCCGTTTCCCTTTTCTCATTTCCCTTTAACCACGAAGCCACGGAGGACACGGAGGATGGAACTGTTTTTTTAACGCAGAGATCGCAGAGGGCGCAGAGATTTCGCAGAGGCAATTGGGGCGGATGACGGAGGAAGAATCCCGTTTCCCGTTTCCCTTTTCTCATTTCCCTTTAACCACGAAGCCACGGAGGACACGGAGGATGGAACTGTTTTTTTAACGCAGAGATCGCAGAGGGCGCAGAGATTTCGCAGAGGCAATTGGGGCGGATGACGGAGACCGGAGATTGGGTAGCGGAGGTTTTTAAACCTCCCATGAGAATAGATTCATCCCATAAGATTAATCCCAGAGTTCATCCCAAGAGAATAACCCCAGAGTTCATCCCAAGAGAATAACCCCGGAGTTCATCCCAAGAGAATAGCCCCAGAGTTCATCCCAAGAGAATAGCACCAGGGTTCATCCCATTAGAATAGCCCCAGAGTTCATCCCAAGAGAATAACCCCGGAGTTCATCCCATTAGAATAGCCCCCGGTTTTAACCGGGGGGATAGGAATAATCCCACCCCCACTGGTCTTCAGACGCTTCAGCGTCTTCCCGATAAATTAGATGGCAGTGATCATATAAGAAGGAAAAACAGATCGAATAGTCAAAATATTTCAGGGAAGCTGAAATATTTTGGGGAAAGATTATAAAACGAAAGGATGAGTATAAATTGACAAAAGTAATGGAAAAAGAAGAAATTAGAACAATCATCAAGGACATAATTCACGGAAGCAACACCGCATGTCTTGCAACCGTGGACGGAGACAAACCCTGGGTAAGATATATTATGGCATATAACTCCGGCGACAACCTCCAGTTGTTTTGCTCCACGAGCTTGAAATCCAGAAAGGTCAAGCAGATCAAGGAGAACCCCAATATCCACCTGACAACGGGATGGGATCATGCAAACAATCAGGGTCCTTACATTCAATTTTCAGGAAAAGCAGAAATTCACAGTGACGCAGAAACGAAGAAGAAACACTGGCATCCGATGCTGGAGCAGTTCTTCCAGACACCGGATAACCCCAATTATTGCATAATCGAATTCTCACCCGACAATATCGAAATATGTGGATATTCAGAAAACCCAATGGAAACTATAACCTATACACCATAGACAGACGGAGGAATATTGAATGCATTGTCCCCGATGCGGATCACCGGTTTCAAAGGAAGATACGATTTGTAATATCTGTGGATCTACACTCCTTTCATCGCCCGGCAAAAAATTGGCGATGAAAGGCAAGATCCTGGGTGACAGATACGAAATCCTTGAAAAGGTAAAGACAGGTGGAATGGGGATATTATACCGGGTCAGGGACAAACGACTGGAGAGAATTTTTGCCCTCAAAGAGATGCGGGAGACATTCGAAAACGAGGAAGAAAAAAAGAATGCCGATAACTGGTTCAGACGAGAGGCGAAAATACTCTGCAATCTTCGTCATTCAAATATTCCCGTTGTTATAGATTTCTTCTCGGAAGAAGGCAGAAACTACCTGGTGATGGATTATATCGAGGGATCGCCCCCCGACAAGGGTAAGCTTCCCCTGTCCGAAGATGCGGTCAGAGAGTTTGCCCTTACCGCCCTTGGTATCCTGAAATATATGCACGGACACAACATCGTTCATAGAGATATTAAACTTGAGCATTTCCTCAAGGAAAAGGGAACAGGCAAATTATTCCTTATTGATTTTGGCACGGCGCGCACAATTACACCGGGAGAAAAGAAAACGGCAATAGGAACCCAGGGGTACGCATCGCCGGAGCATTACGAGGGAAAAGCCGACGCAAGATCAGACATTTATTCCCTCGGAGCAACGCTTCACCACCTCCTCACAGGCATTGACCCGCGCGATAAACCGCCTTTTGATTTCAAGCCTATTCCGGACATCGCGCCCAATACATCTCACAGACTTGCCGTTGCAGTTGGAATTGCTCTGTCATACAAATCCGTGGACAGATTCCAGAATGCGCAGGAGATGATCGATTTTATCACCTCAACCGAGCCTGTCAGGGGAATTCCGATTCCTCCAAAAACAACAGGCAAACTCAAAGACAAAGCCCACTCAACCAGGCTTCTACACATTGAAGAGCCTGAATATGAAGATTACTCCAAAATCCGCAGAACCAACAAAATGATAGAGCCGGGACAATCCAAAACACCTTTCGCCGGAGTTAAAGGCGAGCTTTTCCGTAGAATATATGCGCCACACCTGGGATGGATCGCGTCAATAGAATTCGTGCCTCCCGGTAATATAATCGCCATTGCATACTGCGAGGGACAGGTCGTTTTACAGGACGTTTATTCCGGCGAGCAGGTGGGAATCCTGGAGAGAATAGGGTCTAGCTCCGCAATGTGCACCGATATAGCAGTCTCGACAGACGGGCAGACCCTGGCGCAGTCTTTCGAAAGGCAGATTATACTATGGGATCTTGCTACGAATCGAAGACTGGGCAAGTTCACGGGACATACACGTACAATAAGAAAGTTATGCTTCGTCTCCGAAGTCAGGCTTATTTCTGGATCCGACGATCAACAAATTACGCTGTGGGACACTCATTTACTTGAGAAAAAGGCCGAATTGACAGGACATGATGGTGGTGTCACGGCAATTGCGGCATCTTCCGACGAAAACCTCATCCTTTTGGGTTGCAGATCCGGGATGTTGAAGTTATGGGAGCATCACAGTCTTGACAAGGTATTGTTTTTCCCCGAATCGGAAAAGGCGCACAGGGGCGAAGTCAGTGGCGCCTCGTTCTCTCCGTCCGCCGATATGCTCGTAACGGTGGGGGCGGACGGCGTAATCAGGCTCTGGAAGGTGGAGAAAAGCCACCCCGCATATTTAACATCATATAAATCAATAAGAATAGGCAAGGGCGCAACAAACGCATCTGCATTCTCACCAAAGCAGGATATATTTATTGTCGGCGGTGGAAGGGGCAGGCTTGAGATGTGGGACGCCATAAATTTCCGCGTTATAAAGAGATTAAGGGAGCATGAAAACAACATCATAAGCACAGCATTCTCACAAAACGGACGATATTTTGCATCGGCATCGGAAGAGGGACGGGTTGTTATCTGGGTGTGATTGGGTAGCTTTCTTATTATCTAAAGAACTTATTTGGATACTATTCAGATCAGACATCCCACTGTAGGAGCAATGCCACTGAATTAAGGTCATGAGTTACGCATTTTCAAGTGGTTTTTGCTGTGAAAACAAAAACAATACATCCGACAACTTACAACCAACGACCGTCGTCCTTTTATCGGGACGGGGACGTCCCTCCTACAAATAATGCCACTGAATTAAGGCCATGAGTTACGCATTTTTAAAGCGGAATGGCATGAGAATGTCGATGAATCCCATAGGACATCTCACATTGTGGTTACAATCCAGCGCCAATACCTGAATCACCTATGTGTTTATTCGCTAATTCATGGGTATTGACTGTAGGAGAGCCTTCCAGGCTCGATTTTCGTGGTTTCAATCCCGCACCGGTAATTTTACACCGCCGATTATTACGAATTTTTCTTTCTTTTCGATTGTTTTTCTCTCCCCGGTATCCTCTTCGATATCTTCCATTTTAGCCAATTTGTATGAATAATCTTTTGAATGGTCGGTAAGCTTGGTGAGTTTATCCTCCTTAGGATCCCATGAAAACATTGCATTTCTGTCGCTATTTCCAAGCATAATCCGTCCGTCTTCCGTGAAGCTTTTTATGTGTAGCCCGTCTTTTTCGTTGTCCATGTTATAAACATTGAGCTTATTGCCTTCCCCGTCGAATTCCGTGATATTTTTTCCATGCTCCGCAAAAACATGATCATCGGATTTCCTGTGATGAATTCCACTTATTGACGAGCCGTCGGTTGATGCAAAGGGTTCCATTTTTCCGTCAGGCGTTACCTGTCTTATCTCCGCCCGCTTATCCTGGTACAGATATTGTCCCTGGTAAATGGTCCTGCCGTTTCCAAGGACTATTGCCTTGGGATTGCTTCCTATATCCCCGGTTTTCCATTCAACATTTCCCTTTTTGTCATATTTAAAAAGGAACTTGCTGATTATCGTCGTCTGATGAACCCTGTGATTGGGTGGTATGTGTGGATGCATATGACGACCGAATTTTCCGATGCCGAAGTGGAAATCATCATAGTAAGGTTGGCTTGATATGGTCTGTGTCCTCATCGCCTGAACCAGGATACCGCCATCTTTCGCGGGAAAAAAAGTATCCACGAAGCGATTCATATTTTCGTCGGGATCTTTGAATTCGATCTTTTGAATAGACTCTCCTGTGGCGGGAGCAACCTGTTGAATCTCATTTCCTTTCCGCATGAAGAATGTATCATTATCACCTGTTTTAATCTCGGAAGGCTCGAGGTTGAGAAGCTTCGCCGGGGATGTAATCCCTTTACCCTGACTATCAACCACGCAGAGTTTATTCCCCATCCTTTTGCGGAAGAAATTGAACCCGCGATTGTCTATAAAATGGTCTTTTACTTCCTCGCCGAATTCATACCTGTATTTTATACTTCCATCGGGGTGAAGAGCGGTGAGAATTTTATCAGCTACAGTATAAAGAGTGCCGTCCGCTCCCGTTTTCATACTTTCTATTGCATCCATTCCCAACGACTGCTCCCAGTTGACAGCCCCGTCCGGCGCCAGGGATGATATGTAATTTCCCTCTTTCTTGTTGTAATCCTGATATGCAATATAAGTAGTCCCGTCTTTTGCCATAGACTGAGCCTTTATCTTGAAATGATATTTGCTTTTCTCAAGACCCTTGCCTTTCAACACTCTTCCCGCTATCCCCGCAAGGGAAACCGGCCGGGCTAATTTCTCTTTGTCAACAATGCCGGGAGAAAATGAATCTTCCTGATTCTGAATTCCCGGTTTTTTTTGATTAGCGGTGGTTTTCTTGTTTGTTGCGTTTACTCCACCTGAAGCCGATGACGGGGTACCGATTTTATCTATGCTCATATACATCCTCCATTACATACCTATAGAACTATATTTTATCATTTTTAAAATGATAAAGTCAACATGAAATAGTTCTTATATGAATGAATATTGTATTTTGATTCTATATATGGTAAAATAGCAGTGGAGGGAGTTTCTTCATACTATCCAGACACTTCATTCATATTTTCATACCCCGGGATTAACTGCAATACATATAAAAATTTGCAGTATCTTAAGAGAAACCACTCCATAAGTCGAATTATTAAAGCATTTTGAATAAACCTGATGGCACTCAGGTTTGCAGTTGCAAGTTTTTTCCATCTTGAATCAATATTTTGATAGTCAAGATCAGGCTTTTTAGCCTGTCTAATTCAAGTGGAGGTTTACGATAACCAGGTATTATTCGGCGAGGTGAGTTAATAATGAAGTGTCCCATCTGTGGCACCGAGAACAAACCCGGCGCCAGAAACTGCAAATGCGGCTTCTTTCTGGTTCTTGAAAATAACCGGTCTGAAGTTGAAACGAATGCTAGAAAACACAACCAATTAGAAACCGAGAGGATGAAATATTGCAAAGCAATGTTTATGGGTATGCTTTGGACTGTGGCTGGAATAGTACTATCAATTATCATTTACTGCACCCCGAAACTTCCGCAGGATTATCGAGTAAGATTTGTTTTTTTAGGCTTTATTGTTATCGTTTATGGACTTTTTGAGATCGTTAGATGTCACATTAAAATAAGAAATATTATAGAAGTACTCGTGAGGTCGGGTAAGAAAAAATCTATATAGTCAGACACAGACTAAATCGACAATCATTAAAAACAAGGAGTAAAGGAGTAGAGCAAAGGAGTATTATGAAGTAAAATGGAATGGAGTGATTGTAGAATCAACAGACGAGGTTAACAAAAATGATAAGAATTCGCTATTTTCAGGAAATAGTGTCAAATTTAGTTACCCCTCAATCCCCCCCCCAGGTTAGTGGGAGACTTACGGAACAATTGACAGGAATTAATAAAAGAAGCTTCATTGAAGCCAACTTAAAAAATAGCCATAAAAAATTATTTAAAATATTATGTATCTTTGTATTTGCCTTCATGGCATTTTTTTTATCGCTCATGTCGGGATGCTCGATATCGAGGCAAAAAACGGTGAACCCCGGTACTCCTTCACCCGGGATGACCGTAGATTCCCCCAAAACCGATAAAACCACGAATCCGACTAAATCTTCTCTTTCTCCATTCCCAACTCCCAATAATGAAATTGATGTATCAAAGAAATTTAAAACCAAGTCTGATCTTTTCAGTTATTACCAGGATCTTGGCTCAGAATGCCATAGAACCGGCGAGGAAGAAATGGCAATAGAATATTTCACGAAAGCAATTGAGGCTGATCCCGATAATTATGAAGGTTACGATCTCAGGAGCATGGCATATTATGAAATGGGTGAGCATAAAAAAGGGATCAGGGATTGTAATAAGGCAATATCCATAGCAAGAAAAAAGGGACTGTTTGAAAAGGTATGTCCCGAACAGACACTTGTAAGAAGAGGCGCTCATTATATGAACCTGAAGAAATACAAGGAGGCTATCAAAGATTTCAGCATCGTAATTAAATACCGCCCGAATTTCGCATTTGCATATTATGACAGGGGAAGGTGCTACCTCAGGAAAGGTGATTATGAATCCGCCCGGAAAGATTTATTAAAAGCAATAAAGCTGGGTAAAAAGAATAAATTCACTGATAACTGTAAGAAATATCTTAAAGAGATGGAGAAAATTAAGAAAGGAAAATTGTAGAAGTACCACTAAAAACGGGAAATATAGGAGTATGACCAAGTTAAAAGAAATGGCAGGAGGCTTACGGAACAATTGACAGGAATTAATCAAAGAAACTTTTTCGATACCGACTTAAAAAATCGCCTCAAAAAAATAATATGTATCATTGCATTTGTCATCCCATTTTTTTTTTACCGCTCATGGCGGGATGCTCGGTATCGAGGCAAAAAACAGTGAACCCCGACACCCTTTCACCCGGGATGACCGTGAATTCCCCAAAAACCGATGAAGCGGCGAGTCCGACTAAATCTTCTCCTCCTCCATTCCCATCCTTCAACAACCAAGCTCCGACAAACAATATCCAACCACACTTTAACAAAACAAATCCAAACAATGAAATTCGTGTATCAAAAAATTATAAAGCCAGATTTAATCTTTTCGGATATTACAAGTGGCTTGCTTCTCTAAGCCTAATAATCGACAAGAAAGAAATGGCGGTAGAATATTACACGAAGGCAATTGAAGTTGATCCGGATAATTATGAAGGTTACGATTACAGGAGCAAGTTATATTATAAAATGGGTGAGCATGAAAAAGGGATCGTGGATTGCAATAAGGGAATTTCCATAGCAAGAAAAAGAGGAGTGTTTGAGAAGCTATGTCCCAATCGGACACTTTCAAGAAGGGGCGCTCATTATTTGAACCTAAAGAAATACGATGAGGCTATCAAGGATTTCAACTTTACAATTAAATACCGCCCGAATTTCGCATTTGCATATTATGACAGGGGAAGGTGTTACCTCAGGAAAGGTGATTATGAATCCGCCCGGAAAGATTTTCTTAAATCAATAAAACTGGATAAAAATAATATCCTCACGGAAAGCTGTAGAGATCATCTCAAAGAGATGGAGGAAATGAGGAAATAAGGTGTGACTAAGGTTGCATGAACTTCAAGAAAGTCTGCGGCAACATAAGGATATAAAATAGTTATGCCCCGTCGCTGGGGATACCTGGTTTGTTACTTGATGTTTTCGTCGCGGGTGTCCCGGCCACAAGGTATTTTTCTTCCAGTGCGGCAATCTCCTTGCCATATTTCTCTTTCATTGCCTTTTTCTCATCCTGGGGCAGGAATGCGGCGTCAACCCCATTCATCACGAAATTCTCCACATCCTGAAGCGAGAATCCGAACTGATCAACGATCTTGTAGTAATCATCCGACAGCACAATATCGCTGACGCCGGGGTCGTCCGTATTGATAGTGACCTTGATTCCTTTATCATAGTAACGCTTGAACGGGTGTGTCTCGAGGCTCTTGGTAGCGCCTGTCTGAATATTGCTTGTGGGACACATTTCCAGGGGAATCCCTTTATTCAACACATCCTTTTCCACTTCGGGGTCCTCGAATGTTCGAACTCCGTGTCCAATTCGATCCGCTTTTAAATCGTTTATTGAAACCTTTACGTTATCAGCTCCGCCTGCCTCACCGGCATGTACGGTAATATTGAGGCCTGCATCTTTCGCCTTCTGAAAAACTTCGGCATATGGACCGGGAGGAAAATGAAATTCATCATTTGCAAGGTCAAGAGCGACCACGCCCTTATCCATATATTGCTCCGCCATTTTTCCCACATGAGCGGCATGATCCACACCCATCTGACGCTCCACGATCATTATAAGCTTGACATCTGTATCAAAATCTTCTTTGGCTTTCTTAACACCATCCAGGATGCCCTTCATCACGTCTTCTTCTTTCAGCCCATATTGAGAGGCCATGTAAACGGGACTGAAACGGAACTCGGCATACTTGACATTATCTGCGTTTGCGTCTTTTACAGCTTCATAAGTAATCTCTTCGATGGCATCTTTATCTGTAAAGGCCTTTCCAATTGTATCGAATTTTTTCAGGAAGTCCAGTAGTGTCTTGTCCTGATCTGTTACCTGAAGGTACGGCTTCAACCCTTTTTCATCATACGCAGGCAATTCAAGTCCTTTTCTCTTTGCAATCGAGATGAGAGTTTTGGGTTCAATTGATCCCTCAAGATGCCTGTGAAGATCAACCTTTGGTATTTCTCCGAGGAAATTGCGAAGATCTTCCTTTCCCATTACTTCTCTTGCGGGTTTTTGCCTGATATCAACAAGGTCCTTATGTTGGGGAGCTTCCTGAGCTTCTCCTGAAGCTTTTAAACTAACTCCCGGTTTGACCGGAGAAGCCTTTTTGCTTATAAATTGTGAATGTATATTGCCGACTTCCATTACTTCAACTCCCTTTGGGATGTGAGACACATGATGATCTTATTCACCTTATTATATCATGGTTTTTGTGAGAGGTATGTTAATAAAATGTTAAAATTCTACGCCTATCAACAACAAAAATTATTTAAAACCGTTCATCCTTATCATTTTTCACTTATCTCTGCGAATTCTACTATGAATAGTAATAATAAGTTTGCATTTTTCGTAATTATTCACCACAGGGATTATTAAAACATGGAGAATCCCGAATAAAATCTCTGTGCTATCTGTTGTAAAAAAACCATGGGGGCTGAACAGCAACCATGGTTTTATGTTTTTGAAATGGAGATGACTATTATATATACCTTGCATCGCTAGGCAATTCTCCGGATTCTTCGTCGTGACTTTTCGTGTCCAACCCCATCATTTTCCTGAAACTCTGAGGATCATATGCATGAATAAGCGCCTCTTCCAGCGTCACTTTTCCCTCTTCATATAATTTTTTCAGAGCCACTTCCATGGTCTGCATACCGTACTCGCTTCCGGTTTCTATGGCATGGTGTATCATGTGCGCACTACCTTCCCGTATCATATTCCTTATCCCTGGCGTGACAATAAGCACTTCTGTTGCAAGAGCCATGGACATATTTTTATCCCTGTGAGGAAGAAGAAGTTGTGAGAAGACTCCCTGCAAAGTTGCGGCAAGTTGTACCCGGATTTGAGTTTGTTTGTGCCCGGGAAAAACATCGAGTATCCTGTTTATTGTGTCCACGGCGTTGTTGGTATGTAGGGTGGAGATTACAAGGTGTCCCGTTTCTGCCGCCGTCAGGGCGGTTTCCATGGTCTCCTTGTCTCTCATTTCTCCAACCAGAATAACATCGGGATCCTGTCTGAGGGCGGAAATAAGTGCTCTTGAGAATGATGTAGTATCAACTCCAATCTCCCGCTGTCGTATAAGACATGTCCGATTTTGAAAAACGTATTCCACCGGATCTTCAATTGTAACGACATGAGAATTCCTTGTATTGTTCATATAATCTACGAGAGCTGCAAGTGTTGTGGTCTTTCCGGAACCCGATGGTCCCGTTACCAGGATCAACCCATACTGCTTGTCTGCAAGCTCTTTTATGATACCGGGAACGCCGAGAGCCTCAAATGGAAGTGGATTAGTCGGTATCATCCTGAACGCCGCCGCGAGTGATCTTTTCTCCCTGAAAATATTTCCCCTGAAACGCGCCACTCCGGTAATAAAATAAGAGAAGTCCAACTCCTTTTCCCTGTTTAACTTTTCATTCTGATCGCCGGAAAGCAAGCCTGTAAGCATGGTTTCAATTGATTCCGTAGTTAGAGCCGGGTAACCTTTTAAACGTGTCAACTTACCTCTTAATCTTATTATCGGCGGAGTACCTGCGGAGATATGCAAGTCACTTGCCTTGTGTTTTTCAACTTCAATCAGTAAATCATCAAATGTGTAATCCATCTTCTCACCTTTCCCGGGGTACTATTATATTTTATGAAGATCATTATCGTTATCTAACATAGAGCACCCGAAATAACCTTCGATACTTTTCTCCAGACACTCAATATTTTCCTTCAGATACAACAGTTTTTTCACTGACCATAAACAGGAATCTCCTGAGTTCTCAATCCCCCCGCTGAAGATCCTCCTGTTCCGGATTTTTTTTCGATAAAAATAATGTCTCCCATCATCGAAAATCTTGACTGTGGATTTGTCCCTCCATCGTCAATCATATCAACACCCACACTGTAGAGTAAGATAGTACCGTCCTTTTCCTTCTTATACCTGAACTTTCCATCGGTGGAAAACGGATCCCGTGGAATTTCCTTCAGGTAATTTGGAACAAGTTGAGATAACTTATCGGGATATTTTCCATTTTTCGCTCTATACCAATGAAGCGCGGCAAGTATCAGCGTTCCTTTAAGTTCGACCCTGCGAGATAGAAATAAAGAGTACTTCCTTTTCTGATTTTCAATCCATTGTCTGCCATATCTCCAGAAGCTTGTTTTTGGAATCTCGATTTTGTCAATTTTTTTCAGAGCTGAGGGGTAAGGTTCTGCGATTGCCTCCAGGAGTTCCAGGTAACAATTTTCCATTATCCTTTTTTCCCTGTCAATCAGAATTCCCACGGGCAAATATTTGAACGCCCCCGGAGGGGACTGGTTTCTCGCCATATTCATTGTCTCTACCTCGGAATACAGGTCATACTCGACAATATCACTATATTTAATTTGATTTCTATTCATCCTCTTGAGTTGATCCGTTATATATTCGAGAAGCTTTGCCGGGATTTCTTTTTTATTCATCAAAGTCATCAACTTACGCCGTGCCATCCAGGTTGAGCTAAAACTAATCTTATTGCTGTTCACTACTGATGATTGTGATGCGTATTCTATGTGGATTGCCTCAAGGTAATACCTGGCGGCGGTTTTGGGCTCTCCCTTTTGGACAGCCCGGTCCCCCATCAGAATAAGGAAATAGCCCAGGTAGTCAATCTGCCAGGAACCCCGGTAACGTGGTGTTTTTCCCGGGATATAGGGAAGAATGAAAAAATCATTTTTCTCATACCCTTTATCAACAACTTTGAGAATCTTGGCATTTTTCCTGACAAATTTCTCAACCATTTCTTTTTCTTTCCCGGTTACACCTCGCTCAATAATCATCAGAACCTTATTTGCCTCATACCAGGGAGGCTTTGGCGTGATTTTCGCGAGGGGTTTATTATCAATACTTTTCAATGCTTTCTCATAATAAGTCCAACCATTTTGGTCGGGAGGGATTGCCAATCCCATGCTTAAATATTTGTCCTGTCGCTCCAATATAGGCCTTATTTTTTCGCTGTTATCGGGCACACGCCATATCAATATATAAAAAACGGTGAAACTGACTATTAGAATGGCAGCAAATACCATTAATACAATATAACAGCCACTGATTTTTACATGACTTCCCCTGTTTTTCAGGCTCATTGTACTCCCCTTTTTATGCCCGATTCTATCCGAATGACGATATTTAAATATTTTGTTGGTATTTTGAATGATGATATGGTAACAGATATTTTATGTCAACTGTAAAATAGAATTTTATCAGATCTCCTTGCAGGTA
>JAIORV010000085.1 GCA_021107945.1 Vulcanimicrobiota bacterium
AATTTGTTTGTAGTTAATTCCGTATTCCATTATTATTCACCTCTATGGAGTATTCAACATGTGTACGGTAGTAACCTCTATTTTGCGGAGTAAAAAGGATAGTCAGTTAAAAAAAAGCGTTACTGTTCAGCCCCTATGTTTTTTTACCACAGAGACCACAGAGACTACAGGGATAAATCGGAGAATTCTCTGTGCCTGCGATGAACCCCGGCCTTCGCCAGGGCAGGCTCGTTTCAGGGTGCCCCATAGTAACTGTCCTGGATATTATTCCTGTATATTTGGTTAATTTATATACCCTCATGCAGGAGATTGTTTTCCTGACGATAATAATGTAACTGTCAAACCGGGCTTTTTAATAACTTCTAAACTTTATGGTCTTTATGCTCTTTATGGTGAATAATTACAATAATGATAAAAAATCTCATCAATAAATTTAAATCACTTCAACCTCATCA
The DNA here is from genome assembly GCA_021107945.1 of Vulcanimicrobiota bacterium. Taxonomy (GTDB): domain Bacteria; phylum Vulcanimicrobiota; class JAJTBE01; order JAJTBE01; family JAJTBE01; genus JAIORV01. The sequence goes on from JAIORV010000085.1 coordinate 456, forward strand.
GAAGCTAATCCCTGCTATAATTTTATATATAATTGTATTTTCTTATTTCACCTCGATGCGTTATCTGTCAGGTGTGAAGGGAGATCCCGATTATGGTACATTTGAGCAAAGCATGTATTCGACCGCGTATCATGGAAAAGTCCTATACAATACATATGAGGAGAGAAGTCACTTCAGGTTTCGTAACAAGAATGAATCAAAGATAGATACACTTGATAAATTAAAGACAATTGATGGCAGCAGCCATATGGGAGTCCATAATTCTCTCATTTTTCTTCTGTTGACTCCCCTGTATGCACCTTTTAAAAACCTTATCCCGATGATAATACTTCAGACCATTGTTATCGCCTTTGGCGCGTGGGCGGTTTTTCTAATCGCAGGCCATATACTGGACAAAAGAACCGGGCTTTATTTCGGACTTCTCTATTTGCTCTATTTCCCGATACATGGAATAAATTTTGACTCGTTTCACGAACTCGGATTCGTCATAACTCCCGTTCTTTTTTCTTTTTATTTCTTATTGAAGAGGAAATATGTGCCTTTCTGGATTATGATCATACTTGCAATCATTTGCAAGGAAGACATTCCATTTCTTATTGCATCTTACGGACTATTTGTCATTTACATTGCATGGCAAATGAAAAAAGGGAAATGGGGAGTGATGCAGGTCGCAGGTCAGAATTGTAGGAGCGGTTTCCTAACCGCGATAAACGGAGAACGAACAAGAGAAGATGGAAGTCAGAAGTCAGAAGTCGCAGGGAAGGATGTCCCCATCCCGACAAACGCAGGTCAGAAACGCGATTCGCTTATCCTGGGACTCAATGGAGTTGCGCTTGTCGTCCTTGGTATCACCTGGCTTCTATTATCCCTGTATATAATTATACCGGCTTTCCGGGGTATTGATTATCATTTTTTCGGGGAGAGATATGCGGAATTCGGCGACTCTTTCAGTGAAGTCGTGAAGAATATGATACTAAAACCCCACCTGGTTTTAATGAATCTTCTTAAAATTCCCAAATTCACTTTCTTCCTGGAAATAGTTGCCCCCCTTGCATTCATGTCGTTTTTCTGCCTTCCGGCATTTTTGGTCAGCTTACCCAACCTTGTAATAAATCTTCTCTCCTCGTTTTCGGTCATGTATAATACCGGCAGCAGGTATCCCGCTCCTATTGTGCCATTTTGCTTTATCTCGGCCGTCCTGGGCTTCCATTATTTTCTTTCAAAAGCAAAAACTGAAGAACACAGAAAAACAAGGTATTTCCGTACAATGAAGATTGCATTTTTCATATCGATTGTCGGAGCTTTGTTTTTCAACCCAAGCCCACTTCGCATCGGATGGAAAGTCCCCAGGGTAACAGATCACAGGCGGACTTCGTGGAAAATTATAAAGCAGATTCCGAAGGAAGCTTCCCTTTCGACACAGGTCGATCTCTTTCTCTACACAAACCGCAGGTTAAAAGGATATGTGGGATACAAGGAAGGTGTCGAGTATATACTTGTTGATGTTGGAGAGAAAGGCAAAATTGAAGTCGATCAAGAAGGTAATAATCTTCTGATTAAATACAGGGATAAGGAAGATTCAATTGTTATTCCGGACCCTTGTGCAAAAGATTGGAAAACAATTGATTATGACAGGAGAATCAGGAATAAGTGGTTTTCGGAGGGATCGGACTGGGATATCGAAATTCCACGATTGATGAGAGAGGGCAAATATAAGATAATTAAGCAGGAAGACGGGATTGTTCTTCTGAAAAGGAATTCAAAATAAAACGTAAATCTGCTTATCTATTGAACAACCCCGGGATGTATGCTAAAATTAATTATAATGTGAGGGGGAATATGATGAAAACCCTGAGAGAATTAAGAAAGTCCCATGCTTTTACAATAATTGAGTTGGTTGTTGTAATCGCAATCGTTGCAGTCATTTTTACTTTTGGGATGGCTTATTATAGAAAATACACAGTTCAAAAAAGATTCCAAACGGATTTTGACAAGTTGGTAGGCACGCTTAAAGAAGCGCAGATTCAGGCAAGAGCATATGGAAAAGATTCGGAAAATTATGCAGGAACCGGCTCAATGCTGAATGGGCAGCAACGTGAAAAATATCTTTGTAGAATGGTTATGAAGACATCAGCGGGTGTTGCAAAGTACGACAGAATAGATGAATTCAAGGACGTGAAGCTGTTTTTTCAGGCCGGAAACGCTCCTATGTCAGACACCAGATTGTTGACTCAATATGAAGGGGTGGCGGTAACATTCGGATGTAAAAACGGAGACGATTATACTTATGACTGTGTGCTTTTATTCGGTCCCGACGGAACCCTTTACTTCCCGTCCGGGTACGTCGGCAAAACGATGTATATAGAAATGCGAACCGCCGACAGCTCCATGATAAGAAGAGTTATCATTGATCAGACTACCGGTACTATCACAACGCAGACTATAAAATAGAGCAAAAGATACTTCCGGCATACTCCCGGGTGTATTGTAAAAAAGCCTATGTGTTTTTTTTATGCATTTGTTTGATTTTCCTGATAACAGTTTCATGCTCCGATAATTCACAATCTCCTGAAAATAATATGGGTGCACATGTTTCCTGTCAAAATATTTATTACTATTCAGATCCCACCATCATGTCATTCCTTCACGAAGCTTGCCTCCGATGTATAAATCAGCGAAGGATCTCCTCTCCCGGGTTCTTCTCACAACAATCATTCTTATTAATATTTGTTCCTCCATACCACGGGGGTTGAGATTCTTCGCTGTGTTAATCCTCGTAGATCAAGGTAATCCCGTCTTTGAGAAAATCATAGAAGTAAAGTTATTCTCTCGTGATCCGCTCAGAAGGACAAGAAGCCTTGGGAGACTGAATAATTACGCTTGAACCTTTGACAAAAAGTAAATGCACCCAAATAATATTCAATCAAAAAAAAATTATTACTGTTCACTGAAGGGGTTATTAAAACAAGGAGAATCCCGAATAAAATCTCTGCGATATAGGAAATAATGCAACAATTAGTTATTAGAACAACACTACAATCTATTGTGATGGGAGGGAGAATGGCTTAACCATGCCGTCTCAGACGCTTCAGCGTCTTCCGGATTCTGAAGGTTAATGGTGTGGCGAGAATGAGAACACACAGGAAAAACCTCATCCAAATTATGCAAAAACCGCGGGCGAGAAAGAAACCTGTGTTGAACCCCGGCGAAGCGAGGATTCAGCGCAGGCACAGAAAATTCTCCGATTTATCTCTGTGCCCTCTGTGGTAAAAAAAACATGGGGGCTGAACAGTTATCAAAAACTTAAATCAAATTCCCAATCTCACATCCAAGTTTTATAAGATCCTTAAATTCTTTTTCATCGTATGTTCTCGTGCTTGTAATTGAAAACCCGTTTTCATTAAAATATATTTCCGTTCCTCCTGCGGAGTTGGAGAATGGGTAATCGGTTTGACTGTTCAATATTAATTTTTGAACATCCTCTGTAAAGATTTTACTCTTATTGCCTGAGATCACGCCTGTTACAGAATACAGGGAGCCAAATTGCCGGTTGAGTCCTCCTGCGATTAATCTTGCGCCTTTTATCATGGCGGCGTCTTCTTCTCTCATCCCCTGCCCATGTTTTTTGACGAATATTTTTTCCCGTGCTGAGAGTTTTTTCATCAGGTACAGGCTTGTCTTGTTATTCATCATCCTGTTGGTTCCCGCCGCTGTCCCCGATGATATGTCACAGAGAAAAATCTTGTATTTGCTATAGTCCCTGACAATCATTTGCCTGATGTCTATTGAATAACCTGAGAGATCCATAGTTGAAGATGCCAGGAAATGACGGGTCTGATTGAATTGTTGATCTGCGCTACTCAACCATTTAAAACTTTCTTTTATTACAAAAGTATCGAAAGCGCGCTCCACATTCTTTGTTTCCAGAAATAGTTTGTTATAAAGTAAAAAACCAATTGCCCCCAGGGCGGCCAAAATAATTAAAGTAATTATGATTCCCATTTCCAACCTCCTGTTTTTAGGTGCTACTTAGTACAAGCTACTGGGGCTCGTTGATAATTCCAATACCTTCATCATTAAGATCGTCAGCTCTACGATCCTTCCCCTGCTTGTCTTTATCAGCAGTCTTTTTATCCTTTTTATCCTGCTTCTTATTATCTGACTTTTTCATGTCTATCTCCAATCTTTCCGGTTTCTTTTTTCCCGGCAAAGAGTCAAAATCAACCTCAGGGGCCTGTTTTATTCCCTGTTCGCCTTCCTTGTAACGGGGCATTGGATCATAATCAGGCTCGGGAATTTTCACTTTCTTACTCGTGGGAATCTTACCCTCTATCATCGTGGGATCAAGTAGCTGAACCGGCGATGATACCTTGCGGGGTTTTTCTTCCTTGATTGTCTTTGATTCTTTGGATGGATGAGTTTCAACGGGACTGTCGATTTCATCTTCATATGCCTCTTCATCTGTTGCTTCATCGTGAATTACCATTTTTTCATCGCAAGGCAATTCTTCTTTTATCTGCCCGGTGTCATCTTTTTCCTCGATTCCACCTTCAATGTCCTCAAGCTTCTCCTTCATGGGCAGGTAGATAAATTTGACATATGAGATGGCAATAAAGTTATTAACCGCATGCGCCACCATGGGGATGAACAGGTTTCCTGTTTTTATATACAGCAGTCCGAAAACAAATCCTGCCAGTGCCGACCATACGCCCATAAACCATGTCTCTCTGTTGGCGGTATGGAGTAACCCAAACACAATACTCGCCGTTATAATTCCAAACTCTTTCATAAGTATTCCCCTGAAAAAGAACTCCTCGCAGAATCCTGACATAACAGCTATGAGTAAAATTTCAGGCAAAGATATCTTGCTGAAAACAGGATAAATATAGTTCTCTATCAAATTTTTCATCCTGAGTTGGAACAGCACCCGGTCTATGAGATGAAAAATTGCACTTGAGGCAAGGATTGCAAAACCTGCGATTACTCCCATAATTATCGCTCCGGAAGTAATCTTTATGTCGTCAAAAACCGGTATTCTTCTCACGAACATCCAGATAATTCCTATGAGAAGGAGTGACGCTTCAATAATGAAGATGAGAATGGATACAGGAAGTTTTGTTTTCCTGAGTTGAATTGTTGAAATAATCATTCGTTACCTCTTAAAAGAATTATTAACATTATTATATCAAATATCCCGAAAAAAATAAACTTGAATTTCATGTATTATTTTGAGATAATAGAAGGAGAAAATTGGTCGAAATATAACTATATACAAGCGGCTTTTGTTAGCTTTGCTAATTTAGCGAGAAGTTATGTCAAGATCCTACAGGAGAAGCAAGCGGAGTTTAACGCAGGGTTTAACATAATATAGATAACTGCTTATTAAAAAACTCCGAGATTTTAACGCCTATTGGCGTTCAAAATTAAGAAAGGGAGGTAATAACGTGGGTCTGAACACCCCAATGAAGATTGTTTTGGCAGTAGTAATCATTTTTTTGATCGGCATCGGTTTTTACCTGCTTGATTATCAAAAGAAGATAACCGACTTGAAGCAGTTGGATAATACCTTGAGGACTAAGCGAGATCAACTCAAGACCAACGAGGAGAGAGTCAGACGTCTGCCGGAAGAACTTAAAAAGCGTGAAAAACTTAAAGCCCAACTTGATGCACTCATCAAGAAGCAACTACCCACAGAAAATCCCAAAGTTTTTGTTACCAACTTCTTGAGGGAAATCGAGAGTTTGGTATCGCAAGAAAGATCTGCCCGGAAAGATCCCTCATTCAAGATCATCTCCCTGGCACCGGGTCCGCTTCAGCCGGCCCAAACAGGAGGAGATAAGGGCGGCGAAGCCGGTGCAACAATCGATGCTTTGAAAAGATTTCCTACCCAGTTATTTAATGTGCAGTTACAGGGAAAGTACAAAACCTGTATGTTTTTTCTGCACTCGCTGGCACAGCTGAGATTGAAGAGACTGGTTACAATTAACAAGATCAACCTCGCACCATCAGAAGGACCTCAATATGGTAAGTCGCCAACTCTTAATATCGTTATACCAATGACGGCATACCTACATGAGGAAAAAGCAAAACCGAAAACTAGCAGATAGTTAAGAAAATAATGCTATATAAATCCCCCCGGTGTAAATCGGGGGGATTTATGTTTTTATCAAGATTAAATTATGAAAATATTTTTTATTTCCATATCATATTATATACTTTCCATCCACCGTCTTCAACAATCATCCAGACCTCTCCATTAACTTGCCTTTTCGTCGCCGGCGAAATTCCACGGTAGGCTAATATTGCATATTGATACTGGTATTCTTTCTTTTTCTTAATGGATTGTAAAATAGGGTTGTCAGGTATGGTACCTTTTGACATTGCAAGCATTTTTCTCGGCGATCTCTCCCATAAAACCTTACCTTTGGAATATACAAGGCTTTTTACGACCCCTATATCCCCCCGCTTAACTGCATTTGCATATGTTGAAAAAACCACCTGGGGCTTGGCGGCGCCATCTCTCAATTTATGTCCCGTATTTTTCGCCAAAGCAAATGTAAAAGAAAATGTGTAAAACAGCAGAGCCATTACTGCGAATAATCTTATTCTCATGAATACTTCCTCCCTTTTCCTTCATGTTTAATTAGTATTCAATCCCATGAAAAATATTCCCCCATATTATTTTGTTTTTGGGTTGATATTTGTTGCAGGAACATTTACAATGAGCTTGCGACTGTAGATAATAGGCAAGCAAAAAAGGATTTTTTTCCGATGTATGAAATAGAATTGGAACAAAATTCACTAATATAATAACTATAAGCAGACACATAAACATCTGTTTGTATTCCGGGAGGTAATTTAATTGTCAGGTATGGAAACAATCCCTATTATGACATACATATGGGGAATAGCAGTTGTACTTTTCACATTCGGATTCATGATATTTGTTCACGAACTGGGACATTTTCTCATGGCAAAACGAGTGGGGATAACAGTACATGAATTTGCCCTGGGCTTCGGTCCCAGATTATTCAGATTCAGGAGAAAAGAAGACGGCAAACTGTCTGTCGAGTTTTCCCCCGGTGACATCGATGAAGACGAGGAAAAATTGGAAGAAAAGGAAGTCAGGACGGAATACTGTCTTCGTATAGTACCGTTCGGAGGCTTTGTAAGAATGGAAGGCGAAGACAGCCCGGGAAATCCCGATGACCCCGGCAACTTCAACAACAAGACCATATGGGAAAGAGCAAAGGTTATTGTGGCCGGATGTGCCATGAATTATGTCACGGGTATTACAATGTTGTTGATTGTGGGCTTCATCTGGGGAATCGGAATGGGTATCAGACCCGCAAAAATAGGCGCGCTTATTGAGGGATACCCCCTGGAAAAGGCCGGTGTCCTGCCGGGGGATAAGATACTCATGGTTGACGGGCAGCCGATCAATGACTTCGAGCACCTCAGAAATATTGTCAGCGCCAAAAAAGGCGGCGAAATAATTGAATTGAAGATTGAAAGACCCAAAAAACCGGCTTTCTTCGTAAAAGTTGAAGTTATGCTTGATAAGGAAAGTCAAAGGGGAATGATCGGATTTATGGCATCGCAGAATGCAATCAGTGGATTTAAATTTATAAAAGTGCCGCCAAAAGATGTGGTACTCTATACATTCAATCAGGTGAAATTACTAACACTTTCCCCCTTCATTATAGCGGAAAGGCTCCTTTCGAAAAAAATGTCGATGGGAGATGTTAAAAAGCAATCGGCAGGACCCATAGGAATCGGGCATATGATATTTGAAATATCGAAAATGGGACTTGCACCCATTATATATATATGCGCCCTGTTGAGCATACTGATTGGCGCATTCAACCTAATACCATTCCCGGCGCTGGATGGATCAAGGCTACTATTCCTCGCATTAGAAAAAATCAGGAAAAAACCCCTGGATCCGGAAAAAGAAGGTATGATTCATCAGGTGGGATTCATTGTTTTAATAATTCTTGTAGTTCTTATAACCTGGGGCGATATTGTCAGGATTACCAGCGGCCAAGGATTCTTTAAATAGACGTATTGGTATATTTAATTTGTTTTTCAATACAGAGATCGCCGAGGATAATTAATTAAAAACGGCGATCTCTTCGCGTTCTCTGTGGTGAAATAATGACCATCAATTCCGTCCTCCTGCCTCCGTTTTTCATTTTCCTCATTTCCTCATTTCCTTAGAGGCGGAAATCCTGTTTTCCTTATCCCTTATCCCTTAATCCTTTACGAGTGGCACGAAAATAACGTCGGTGATGAATTTTTTCTGTACTTTACCCTTGTCTTTCTTTGTTACCAGCATGAGTTTCTGGGGTCTCCGGAGGGGTCCTACCGGTATTATAAGGCGTCCTCCCACTTTCAATTGCTCGATCAACGCCTCAGGGATCTTCTCGGGAGCGGCGGTTACAATTATGGCGTCGTATGGGGCATTTTCTTTCCAACCTTTGTAACCGTCTCCATGTTTTGTCTTTATATTCTTATAACCCAACTGTTTCAGCGTCTCATTACTTTTTTTGTGCAGTTCTTCAACAATCTCTATGGTATAGACTTCTTCTGCGATTTCTGCAAGAACGGCGGCCTGATATCCCGAACCGGTTCCCACTTCCAGTACCTTGTCATTCTTATCGAGATCAAGCAGGTCCGTCATCAAAGCTACAATATAGGGTTGTGATATTGTTTGTCCCTTTCCTATGGGAACGGGATGATCCTCGTATGCGTAATTCCTGACTTTCTCCGGTACGAAAAGATGGCGCGGGACTTTTCTCATTGCTGACAGGACAGCTTCATCCTTTACGCCCCTGCCCTTAATCTGTTTTTTCACCATTAATTCCCTGAGCGTCTTGAATTGTTTTTTCTGATTCTCTTTTATGGAATGCTTGTCTTCTTCATCTCCGTACGAAGGATGCTTTCGTTCACACCCGGCGAAAAAGAGAATGAACATGAAAAATACCACTATAAAATATTTCCGTCCCCCAAAGTAAGCCATATCAGACCCTCCATCCGGAATTTATTTCATCTGTATTCATTTTACCCGACAATCGGGAGCATGGAAAGGATAAACAATTATTTTTGACCGGGAGTTCGTTAAATTCTGTGTAAGTATTTTCTATTTACAACCCTTTCCACAATGGCAATTCCTTTCTTCCAGGTGACCCTTATGCCGATTCTCATGTCTCCGGCGCGAACACGATAATAATTTTTCTTACCTTTTATCTTCTTTAAATCAACGCTTCCAGGATCATCTTCAAAAGAAAGAATTTCATTCACAACCTTCGTTCTAATATGCAAAGGAAGCAAGTCTATTTCTTTTTGCGCCCTCCTTGATATTTCAACTCTCATTTTGTTTTCCGTATTTTTTCACGAGTTCATGAGTCGAAATAGTCCTGCCTTTTCGAATATCTTCTTTCGCTTCTAATGTCGCTCTTTCATCTTCCTCTGTAAATGGCTCGTCATCAATTGTTGCATTTTCCAATACCCGCCTAAAATATCTCATTCTTTCTTCATCTCGTTTTCTTTGCGCCTGGTTAGCATGGGAGTTAAGAAATTGTAGAAGCTCCTCTTTCTTGATTCGCCAAATTGACCGATTCCCTATGCCTAATTTATATCCTGGAATTTTGTTTTTTTTAAGCCATATAGAAACCGTTCTCTGGGTGACTCCCAATATCCTCGCAGCTTCAGATGTATTAATCAATTCCATAGTATCACATCCTCTCAAGGTTAATTATAGCACGTAAAGACAGAATAAATCAATATGATTATTAAATTCGCATAAAGACACCAAATTCTTTATAAGCAATATAAACGCAATAAAATCATCAAAAAATGGATGGTATTGGGCTGATTAAAAGTAATCCTTATCGGGATGGGGACATCCCTCCTGCAGATCTGACCTGAGATTGTCGAATTAGTGGTTCTTCAACGCAGGGATCGCAGAGTTATCCGGCCTTCGCCGGGGCGGGCGCAGAGGATAACCGGAGAAAAAACATTGATATCTCTGTGCTCTCTGTGCCCTCTGTGGTAAAATAAAACCATCAATGGACGAGATTTTGAGGTTTTTCGATACTCTCACCTCTGACCTCCGCAATCCGTTCCCTTGATTATTCTCCTGACATGAAATATAATACACCTGTATGTTAAAACCGCAGGAAATAGTAAATAATCGATATAGCGTCGTCTCCGTCATAGGCGAAGGCGGTATGAGCACTGTCTATGAAGTGGATGATCTGAACCTCCATAGTCGCTGGGCTATGAAGGAGACTCTGGATATTTTCCCGGACAGGGACAAGTCTGATATTCTGGATCAATTCCGTAAAGAAGCGAGGATTCTTGCAAATCTTTCTCATCCGAATCTGCCGAAGGTTATTGATTATTTTTCCGAGAACGGAAAGCATTATCTTGTCGAGGAATTGATTAACGGTGTTTCCACGTCCGATGTGCTCGAAAGTGAAGGCTTTGATGAGTACCGAATACTGAAATGGGCTGTTCAGGTGTGTGATCTGCTCCATTTTCTCCATGGGCACAATATTATATATAGAGACTTGAAACCGGGGAATATCCTTATGGATAAAGATGATAAGATTTACCTGGTAGATTTTGGAATCGCCAGATTTTTCCAGGGGGGAAAGAAAAGAGATACGGTAATAATAGGCACACCGGGATTTGCCTCGCCTGAGCATTACGGCAGGGGACAGACAGACGGGAGATCCGATATATATAGTCTGGGAGCAACATTGCATTATATGGTTACTGCCGAGGATCCTGCGGAAAAGCCCTTCCATTTTGATATACCATATCACCTTAATCCCGACGTCTCTTTCCAGACAAGCGCAATTATAATGAAATGCCTTGATATGGATCCCGTAAGGCGATATCAGACGGCCGGAGAGGTGAAGGAAGCGATAGAAATCCTGGCTTTGCCCGCTTTAAGACAGGGAACACGAAAGCTTCGACCATTCAGAAAGCTTGATAACCCGGAATTCTATCGCAACTCCACAGATTTTTTCGGAATGACCACACAATTTCTCTCCTACCTGTCGGTTTTTCCATTATCAATGGGAATGTCGGGAGTGGGGGCGTTTGTTATTTCTTTCTTCAACCCTCTTCTGGGGCTTGGCAGTGGGATTATTTCTTTCCCGCTTTTATGTATGGAATTCTGGAAAAGACTTGATAGGGTATATAAAAATCAGGACATACTGATAAAGGCGGAGGAGATGGGCGTAATATACAAGAGCCACAAGCTTGATCTAAACACAAACTGGCTTGAGATTCTTGAGGTTCGCATTATAAAAAATAAGCGTGGATTGTTTGCAAAAAAAGTCAGGGAGATCAGAGTTATCACACGGGCGGGGGAGTTTTCCTTTGACCCGGGATTCAGGAATTACCACAGGCTTGTTGACATAATCGTGACTCAGGCGGGATTAAGCAGGGTTGTTGATACCGACGAGGTTTCGATATACAGGAAGTACGGATAACGGAGAACGGATTTTTTACCACGAAGACACGGAGAACACGGAGGCTTTTTTTTATTCTTCGTGTCCTTGTGGTGAATATATGTTTTTTCAATAGTCTTACATCCCACATCCCACCTCCCGCTTCCCGCTTCCCGCTTCCCATATCCCATTTCCCATTAATCCCTAAAAATGCATTTGGAATCTTATGATTACCGTATTGTAGCTTTTTATCAGTGAAAGAGTCCATTTCTCCAATATAAAATTATATCGAAGAATGCCTGGAAATTGATGCGATTAATTGGCAGTGAACCCTCGTACACAATCAAATCTCTGCGCCCTCCGCGTCCTCTGCGTTGAATTAAAAAGCATTATCCGGGTTAATAAGAGGTTTTTTTTGCGGGAGTAAGAATAATTTATTGACAAAACCAATGGTTTTATATATCAAGGAGGCAAAAGAATGAAAAAAAGAAGTATAGTTTTAATCATGCTGCTAAGTTTCGTCGTGGCGGCAATCGCAATTGGATGCGGGGCATCATCTGCAACCAACCAGGCTAGCTCAGCAACAAAGTCGATGGTTCTGCGTGCGCTTACCGACAGGGATTCCAACTCGGGAACGGGTGCGGTATATCTCCAGGGTTATGGTTGCTCAAACTCGTCTATCAGCAATATCGGCACGGTTTCACTCACATTTCCTGATGATAATACGTATGATATGCAGATGAACACGGGGTATATTGTGGGAAGTCATTACTATGTTGGTAATTCAACTACAAATTTGGGTGAGATGAGAGATCCCCTCACGGAATCAACCCAAAGACAGTTTGTAACCGGTGCAATTATCCCCAATACAGATATTGACGGAACATATGCCGGCAAGATGGGTGACAAGACCAAGGATTTCTCGTTCTCACAGACAAGTTTCATGCTCGAATTGAACGAGAATGATGTGACAACACAGGCAGGAACGGGAAGATTGAACGTGACAACAGGCGATACAATCACGCTGAGCAACCAGAACACATCAGGATACAGGTATTTCTGCGTTGTTTACAATAATTTTCAGGGATCCAATACATACGACAATATCTGGGCATCTATCGACATTACGGACATTGACTGGGTTAATACAGACACCATGGCAAGCTTCTTCCAGACCCAAGCCAAAGCTCCCACAAACGGATCAGTGAGCTTTATCGTGCCCGGCGGCGTTATGCTTCCGGACACCGAGACTCTGGTTTTGATATTCGCTGTCAATTCCTCCACAGTTGATTCCGATACGTCGGGAAGTTTCAGAACACTCGTATATGCAGAGTCAATTCTGCGCATGGTGGTACAGACACAGTAATACCGCTCATATAATAATAAGATTGTGATAATAAAAAAGGCCGATTCATACACGGCCTTTTTTTATCTGTTCGCCCGGCATGTTTGCTGAGCCGGTGGATTGAAAGAAATCCACACCGC
>JAIORV010000177.1 GCA_021107945.1 Vulcanimicrobiota bacterium
GAGGTCAGAGGTCAGAGGTCAGAGGTCAGAGGTCAGAGGTCAGAGGTCAGAGGTCGGATTTGTAGGAGGGACGTCCTCGTCCCGATAAAAACTTCTATTTTCCATGGAGACATGAAGTTATCCGCAACCGGGATGATTAAAGTGCCATATATTTTCTTCGTGAACTCCGTGGCTTCGTGGTGAAAAATCTCATATTTATCCTCTGCAAACTCAGCGATCCCTGAAACGAGTTCAGGGCAGGCTTCTGCGGTGAATTTTTTTTCGACAATCCAATATCAATCATGAGAGATTTTATTTTTAGATATCGCGGGTGGCTATTCATACCCGCCGCAATAATTATGCTCATCCTTGCACGCCCCACAGTTTCTTCTCTGATTGTGGGCTTAATTGTTTCATTTGTAATAGGAGAAGGAATCCGAATATGGGCAGTGGGTTATTCGGGAGTCACCACAAGGGGAAGCGAGCTTGAAGCTCCAAAGCTTATCACGGCAGGTCCTTACGCCCTGATCAGAAATCCTCTTTACATGGGGAATTTGATGTCCTGGTTGGGTTTCTGCATTGCGGCATCCGGAGCGGCGCCAATATGGGTGAAAGCAGTAATATTCCTGTCTATGCTTGTATCATATATAATTATTTATGGCAATATCATCCCCCATGAGGAAGCATTCCTTGAAAAAGAATTCAAAGAGCCTTTCATAGAGTATAAGAAGCATGTGCCGGCAATGCTGCCCCGATTGAAACCATATGAAAAACAGAATGGGAAATGGGATCCCGGCGTAATAATTTCCGCAGAAAGTCATACGATTATTATGCTGATTGTGGTGTCAATAGTTCTTGTCGTGAAGTATATGTATTTGATTAACCGGTAGGTTACTATTCACCGCGGAGATCGCAAAGATGAAAACAGGACAGGCCGACGGATTATCGAACTTGTCCTTAATAAGCCTGTAATTTGAAAAGGAGATACAGTTTAATGGAAAGACTCAGGGTTCTACTAATAAATCCCCCGATAGTCCTGCCTATCGGTACAACTCCCACTTCATCGCCCCCCCTGGGACTTGCTTATCTCGCAGGAGTCCTGGAGAAGAGGTTTGATGTAAATATCATGGACTGTATAGCTGAAGGGATTAATAAAAGAGCCTATTATTCCAAGGGGTTAGAGCGGTGGGGCGTTGATATGGACGAGTTGAATCTTCGGATTACCCGCTGGGAACCTGATGTTGTCGGGATATCTTGTAGATATTCATCTCAGGAAAATATCATTTATGATATTGCTAAAGTATATAAACATTATGCGAAAATCAGGAGCAGAAATATCGTTGTTGTTGTTGGTGGGCCACATGCATCCGCCGTTCCATGGCGAATTATGGAAAATGAGGATATCGATTTTGTTGTAATCGGCGAGGGAGAGGTTCCCATGTTCCAACTTTGCAGGTCCCTGCAAACCGGCTCGGGTACAAACAATATTGAAGGACTTGCATTCATGGATCTTACAGGAAAAATCCTTGTAAATCCCAGAAGCACTTATATTGATCATCCGGATCAAATACCATTTCCTGCCAGGCATCTGTTGATGATGGAAAAATATAAAAACTTACCGTTGTATTTCCAACCCAAGACGGAGAACCACACAAATATGTTATTGTCAAGGGGATGCGATTCACACTGTACTTTTTGCAGCGTCCCGTTTTGTTTTGGGAATAAATTCCGCCCACGCTCTCCGGAGAATGTACTTAAAGAGATCCAGCGATTGGTTGAAAGAAGTAATATCCAGGAAATATATTTCGAAGATGATAATTTTTTCCATGACCTGGATATAGCTGAACAAATATGCGAAGGAATCGTAGAAAAGGGACTGAACATATTCTGGAGCGCACAATCAGGATTTGTGGGACGGGGTTACAATAACAGGTTGATTTCATTGATGAAAAAAAGCGGGTGTTACAACATAACCCTTAATATCGAATCGGGTTGTGACAGAGTAATGAGTGAGGTAATAAACGGTCCTAATGAAATCAATATCCTTCTCAATATGATTAATGCGCTGAGAAATGCGGGCATTGGAGTTTCGGCAAACTTCAGGGTCGGATTCCCCGGTGAAACAAAGGAAGAAATAACGAGGACATTTCAATTTATAAACACTTTCAAGTTGGAGAACTTCAATGTCCATCTTGCACAACCTTACCCGGGAACGCCCATGTGGGAGCATTGCGAAAAGGAAAATTCCTTTATTCACGAGATAACCTCAAGCAGCTACTTGTTGGAGGAATACCTGATACATACCCAACACTTCGAGAGGGAGGATCTCTTTAAAATTTACGAAACAGGTATGAAAAGTGTATGGAAAAAACAGGTCACATTAAAGCCGGGAATGTTGATAGACAGTATCGGCGGACTGATTGACAGGCATGTGCTTCATCCATTCACATCAAAAGAAAAAAAGAGAAGGGGCAGGTAACGAAAAATGAGAATAGGATTTGATCTCAGACCTCTTCAGTTATCCCCCGGGGTAATGGGAATAGGGGTCTATATAAAGAACCTGATAGCTAATATTTCAAGTATTGATAAGGAAAATCAATACTTTTTCCTGGTGTTGAAGGACAGGGAATTCCCGGAGGTTAATCTATCCCCTGAATTCCAATATGAGTTAATAGAGATTCCCTCAGCTTCCAACCCCTATCTGAATGTAATAAAGGACAAATTCACCCTCGGGAGTATTGTTTCGAAATATTCCCTTGACTTGATTCACTTTACAAGTCCCCTGGAGCTCAAACTTAATTTTGACCTGGGAAAATATAATAATCGTTCCGTTCTTACCATCCATGACCTGACACCGCTTTTTTACGGAGACCTGATTTTCAGGAAAAAGAGACGGTTGTTAAAGCCTTTGTTTCATATTCTTCTCAGGAATATAAAAAAAGCCGGGCATTTGATATCAGTATCCGACAATACAAAGAAAGACCTTATCGAAAGATTAAAGATTCCCCCGGAAAAAATTACGGTAACACATCTTGCCGCCGATGACTGTTTCAGGGCTATTGATGATGAATATTACCTGGATGAGATTAAAAGCAAATACAATCTTCCTGATAAGTTTGTTATGTACCTTGGGGGATTTTCGCTACATAAAAATCTGAATTCACTCATCGAGGCAATGGTTCTCCTTCAGGTGGAATACAGGCTCGATACGCCACTTGTAATTGCAGGCACAAAAGATTCTTTCCATTTGCCGGAGCTTGAAAAGAGAATCTCGGAGCTTGGACTGACGGATCGTGTTTATTTTCCCGGTTTTATTCCAACCGTTGACCTTCCTGCCGTCTATAACCTTGCCTCGGTATTTGTATTTCCCTCAATGTACGAGGGATTCGGACTTCCCCCTCTCGAAGCGATGAAATGTGGCACACCCACGATTGTTTCCAATACATCATCCCTCCCGGAGATTGCAGGCTCGTCTGCAATTGTTTGTAACTCACGGGATATCGAGAGTCTTGCGGAATCTATGCATAGAATCCTTTCAAGTGTTGAGATTGCCGACGATCTGAAGAAAAAGGGAATTTTAAGAGCGATGGATTTTTCCTGGGAAAAATGTGCAAGAGAGACACTTGATGTTTATAAGAATCTGAGTTGTCAATAAGTTAAATGAAATCAAATACAATAAGAGAAAAATTCGAACAAATCCTTCTTGTTTGCAGGGCTGAATGGGGATCTCTCCTGTGGATGATTCTTCTAAATTTTATTTTAATTTCCGGATCGGTAATAGCTCTATCCGTTCTGAATGCAATTTTTATACATAGAGTGGGCTTTGAGAAACTCCCGGTTATGTTTATTATCACAGCACTCGTAATGATTCCATATTTTACAATTTACAATTTTATGGAATCTCATATAAACAGGAGATCGGTTTTATCGGGCAGTTTCCTGGCATATAGTTTGTTAATTATTATGGCGAGCTTCGTTCTGTTAACTCACCCCCGGAATCATTTTGTCATTTCCGCTCTCTATATAATCGGTACTTGCATTCTCCTGCTGATAAACGTTCAATACTGGTCTTTTGTAAACCTGATTTTTCATCCCCGTCAGGGAAAAAGATTATTTCCTCTTTTGGGAATCGGAGGGACTCTTGGCGCAATAATCATGGGCTTTTCACTGAGATCCCTGGCTGAAGCTATGGGCACATTGAACCTTCTCTTCCTCTGGAGCGCCACACTTGCTTTTGCCGCAATTATGATATTTTTTGTATATAAATACACCAGGGTCCCCGAAGAGTATAAATCAAGGAGCAAACTACATTTCAAGGGGACCGTCACTCAAAGTTTTGAAGTCATGAAAAGCTTGCCTATTTTGAAAACGATGGCAGGCATTATCTTTGTCATGTCTTTTGTATCATTCATAATCTATTTCCAGTTTATTCAGGCGGTCCAGGTTTATATGACCCGGGGACCTACATTTGAAATTGAATTCACAGGCTTCGTGGGAAGTTTTAACGGGATGCTCTATCTGGCAATCCTGCTTTTTCACCAGGCATTTCTTGCAGGCAGGGTGGTCAACAGACTTGGTGTGGTGAGTTCTTTGTATCTCCAGCCCATTTTACTTGCACTTCCCATCCTGGTGGGGATTATCAATCCTCGTTCTCCCGTTTATCCGCTTGCCGGTCGTTTCATTGATCATCTGTGCCAGTCAACTTTTTATAAAACCGCTACGGAATCCATATACGGCTCAATCCCCGGCTGGAAGAGGGAGTATGTAATGAGCTTTATGAAGATGATAATTACTCCTCTCTCCATAGGTTTTTCCGGACTTGTTCTTATGGGGATTGTGTGGTGGTTTCCGGGATCATTTCTTGGTATTGTCAATTTCATTCTTCCTTTTGCTCTTATCATATGGGTGCTTCTTATCTGGAAAATGAAAGACCTCTATGTTGAAACACTTTTCAACAACTTTACCGGAGGCGGTGAAAAGGAGAGGCTCGAGTCTTACCTTGCCCTGTCACAGCTAAGAAGCGCCACAACCCTGGATCTTCTCCGAAGAACAATGCAAAGAGGCAGCGCCAGGATGAAGAAATTCGCCCTTGAGTTGGCGGGTGAAATGAAGATCACGATTTTAAGAGATGATGTTCTTGAATTTCTTGATAGTAAAAATGATATGATAAAAATAGCTTCAATTGATGCCCTGGGTAAGATTGGAGGAAAATATCTTTTCTCGGAACTAATGAGAATATATAAGGATCAATCCGAGAAAGTCAAACTACATATTTTAAGGACACTGGAAGAAATAAGTCCAGATTTATTTGAAATAAACGCTCCTTTTTTACTTGCAGAGGAGAAAAGCGACCTGATCGCAGGATATCTAATCGAACAAATCATAAAGAACAGACCGTTGACGGTGGAACAGGAGCATCGACTTGTGACTCTTTTCGATTCCGATGAAGAGGGAGCGCGGGCTCATGCAGCCATATGTCTGTCTTGGGATAAAAAGGGCAAATTCAAAACTGCGCTGTTAAAGCTTCTGAATGATCAATCTGTACAAGTTCAGAAGGCGGCGGCAATTTCCACCGGGGAATTGAAATACGAGGAAGCTGTCCCCATCCTCATTAAACTTCTATATTCCAAGTGTGAGAATGTCTGCGCCGAAGTGATACGTTCTTTCTCAAAGTTGAAAACAGGAGTAGCCAATCAGGTCATAATCAGTATTAATGAAAATGACCCCCCGGATATTTTGGAGAAAAAGTTTTCCGTTATTGCCGGGTTTTATGACAAGGAGCAAAGACTTTTCCTGATTGAGAACTCCGGAAAATTTATCCCCGAAGTAATTTCCACTCCCCTTGAAATTTTCGCCAGGAATTTTCCTGCTCATATCAAGCTGGATAAAAATGAACAAAAGGTAATCCAGGATATGATAGAAAGGAAAGAATTTGAAATTAATGAATATCTCAGATGTGCCGTTTCTCTCAGGGGGAATGAAGACGACAATGTTTTAAATCTCTTTGAGTTACTGATAGAGGAGAGGATAAATCACCTGAAAAAAATAACATTAATAGGATTACATCTCCTGAATCCGACTGAGAGAATTCTTACAATTATGGAAAATATATTCTCTGGCGATGTGAGGAAAAAGAATATCGCTGTTGAGGCTCTTGAAAACATCCTTACGGTTGCATATAAGAAGGATATTATGCCATTCTTTGAGAAAGACACTTTTAAGGAGGAATTGGATGTCTATTCCAGGTCGGATGGCTTTAAATTGCTAACAATCGATGAAATAATCAGTATTATCAACCAAAATCCTGACAGTTGGCTTCGCGCCTGGACTTTTTATGCTGCAGGTAAAATGGGAATTGCCGGGTACAAACCCGAGATTGAAAAATATACCAATTCAGGTGAATCCATATTATCGGAACACGCCCGATTCGCCTTGGGATTGCTGAGTTAATAATGCTTACAACACTTGAGAAAATATTATTCCTCAAACAGATTGACATATTCCACGAATTCACGGCGCGGGAACTTGGGATTCTCGCCCAGAAAGCAACAGAAGTGGGATTTTCAAAAAACCAGGTAATATTCAACCAGGGCGATCCCGGCGACGCTCTTTACCTTCTTCTGGGAGGCAAGGTTAGGGTTGTAAGGGAAGAAGGTCTGAAACGGGAGACATTGGCCGTTCTTGAAGAGCGTTCTTGCTTCGGTGAAATGGCAATTCTGGGAGTTGAATACAGAACGGCGACCGTGGAAGCCGCCGACGTTGTTACATTGCTTAAAATCAGTAAGGAAGATTTTCATGAACTGATAATGGAAAAACCTGATATGGCTTTTCCGATATTCAAGATCCTTACTAAAAGAATAAGCTCCGCAACCGACCTCTATGTGGGCAGGATCACACCGGAGGAAAGACATGAGTAAGTTATTGTAAAATTATAAGGAGGTTTTTTATGTCTAATCTTATTGACAAAAACAAAACAATTCTCCTGATAGTGGATATTCAGGACGTTTTGCTCCCAAAAATTCGTTTCAGGGAAGCGGTTATCAATAACACTCTGAAGCTGATTGAATACGCAAAGATTGCCGATATCCCGATTATGGTCACTGAACAGTATCCGAAAGGACTGGGGCATACAACCACTCTGATCAGGAATGCAATACCGGACTTTAAACCTATTGAGAAAGCGACATTTGGCTGCTTCGGCGATAAGGAATTTGTAAAGAAGCTTAAAAAGCATAAAAGAGATACGCTCATTGTCGTGGGGATTGAAACTCATGTCTGTATATGCCAGACGGTTCTCGAAGCGATCGAAAAGTACAAAGTTTATGTGCCCGTCGATGCCGTTTCCTCGCAGGATAAAGGGGATTGGGCAACAGCTCTTCAAAGAATGAAAGACAAAGGAGCCGAGATTGTAAGTACCGAGATGCTAATATTTGAATTGATTCAGACGGCTGGAACAGATGAGTTTAAGAAGATTCTGCCATATTTGAAGAAAAGCCCCAAGGGAAAGGGATCGATTGTTTTTTGATTTAAGGTATCTATTCACCGCAAAGACCACAAAGATTAAAAAATAATTTTCTTTGTGGTCTTTGCTTCTTTGCAGTCTTATTAAATTCTAAAAAAAACGAAATTGCTTATTGAAAAAGCTTAATCTCTTATGGAGAATATTGAGGTGAAGTCAATCCCGATGCAGTCGGTGTTGTCGGTTTTGTCTGGCTTGAAGGCCATATATAAATGTTGTAGTAATCGGCTCCCACACTGTCTGACCATGACAATGTCACATAAACCGATACATTTGATTGCCCGTTTGCGGGATATGGATTTGTCGGGGTATCCGGTGTTGAAGTTGGAGTTGGGGTGGGTGTCTGTGTTGGTGAAGCCGTGGGTGTGGGTGTGGGTGTCGTGGCATATATATTGACAATAGAGGCATCGACTATTGAATAATCATCAGGCATACCTCCGGGAAGAGAATACCAGCCGTCGTCCGATCCTCCCCATCCGAAATTTAGGTGATAAGTGGAGTCGGTATCGTTGTAACCGTCAACATTCAGGGCATGTCCCTCGGCATAGCCCGCCTTGTAAATGGAAATGACAGTAGGTTGCCCCGCCTTGACACTACTTATGATATCTGTCCCGGAAAAACCTCCGGAGAAATCCTTGTAATCTGCGCTTGGATAACCGAACCGGCTTTTCATTTGCTGTGATGCATAATATATGGATGCATATGACCCGACACTGGAGTAGTCCATCGACACGGAAACACCGGTGGCGAAGCTCAACTTGGCCGCGTCATCGTCGGACGGATTTTGATTATTGTAGTTAATCCCGGAAAAGCTTGCGGTTGTTGCATCGATGGAAATATTTCTGGTTGTTGTAACATAATCATCCGCGCTTGTAAATGATGCAGAAGTGGGATACCCCCAGTAGGTAAAGATCTGGCTCATCGATGTGGCGACACATCCCACCACGGATCTGTCACTTGTCGTTGGATCCATGGGACAATACATATTATAAGGGGACCTTTGATGCCATGTGCTGAAAGTGAACAGGGGACCCCATGTTGTTTTCCCTTTTATAACGGGCATAGCGCCACTGAGATATTGATTCCATAGTCTTGCGTCTTTCGCTCTGACATCTTTAGGAATTTCTCCTTTTTCAAGAGCTTCAAGTCGCATGCGGATATCGTCCCTGAGCATGTGAAGAAGGACATTCTCAGGAGCTTCGTTCCAGGAAAAATCTGACTTATATGAGTATGCAATAACCGGAGGCAGGGCGCAATTCGCAGGCACGACAACATACCCTGTGGGTTTCAACTGCATGACGTATGCGAGGGTATCTGCACCTTTGCCGTTTTTAAGCTCTTTAATATCGGCGACGACATCGTCAGGAGTTTTCTCCAGGTTTTTTCCGTATTTTTTCATAATATCGGGAGTGTTCTTTGCTCTTTTGATATGTATCTCGGCAATTCTCAAGGCCATATCAGAGGTTACTTCTCCCTCCATGCTTACAATACCTGAAGATGCTGTGGAAAATGTCCATTCAGGTCCTGTCTTGATTATTCCTGAATTACTACAGGAATCTACCTGCCAATTGTAAGTGGTAATAGGTTGAAGTCCAGATGTCGATGTTGGTGACGGAGTTACATCTCCACCGCCGCCGCCGCCACCTCCGCCTCCGCATCCAAAGAAGCCGAGAGAGGCAAACATAAGGACGAAAAGAAAGATCATTGCGATGTTAAAAGATTTGCGATTTAAAAATGATGACATACATTACTCCCTTCTTTGATTGATTGTTTGCATGATTTATTGCAGTTGACAGCGATTGAATAATTCTCCGGTATCACCCCCCCAAAAAGATATTGTCTGAATCATAAAAAAGTTCCCCAATATAACTTATTCCCTTTTTCACAAAAAGATCCCTGTATGAAATTCTTATTTCAGTCCAACGAAAAAAGAGGGGTGAATTACTCGCCCCTCTCATTTTCCATCTGAAGTATCGAATTAGCCAAAACATCCGTTGATACTATTTCTCATTCCTTTTTACTGTGGGAGGGGTTTTCCAACCCCGATAAACAAAGGAAAATTCGCAACCGGAAAAGGACATATTGAACGCAAATTGGTATAAGTCCCGTTAAAGAAATTATCTCCATGTTCTTCGTGCCTTCTCTGAAACAAGTTCAGGGCAGGCTGTGGCTAATAATTACTCTCCGTTATCCGCCCTCCATTCTCCATTCTCCATCTTCTGGCTTCTGGCCTCCGTCCTCCGTTATCCATTATCCATTATCCATATCAGTACATCTGCATCTTCACTATTTTCATCTTCCCTTTTATTCTCTCGAACTCAAGAGCGGCAATTCTGAGTCTGACTTTCATTGTGCCGACCGCCACCTGTTTTGTCGCGATAATCGGCACGGCGCTGAGAGCTTTATAGACTCCGCCTTCTTTTTTAAACCGGATGTTGTCAAGTTTCAAAGGTTCCATTCCAAACCCCTCGGCCCTGAAAACATCCTTTGCGGTTCCCTTGAAGGCGTAATAAACCTCTATTGCCGTGTATTTCCCCCTTTTCTCCGCCGTCTTGCCGGAGCGAACTATCGCCTCATGCTCCAGCTTCATTACCTTTTCAAGATCCCTTTTTTTGTATGCGTCATAGAGGTCTTTTATTACGGCAATCATCTCTTTTTTCTCGGATTCCGTGATTTTCTCCTCTACCTTCTTCACAGGTTTAATTCCCGTCCCGGAAGATTTTTTGGAGCCGTCGTCTTTCACGAATCCTTCTTTTGAAGAGAAGTATAAAGCTTTGAGTCCGTACTTATAAGGTCTTCTGCATTTTAACTTGTATATTTTCTCGTATCGGGACCGTTGATATTTGATCAATCCACCGGGGGGACACCTGTAATAGGCGTCCGTGTTCTTTACTTTTTTCCCCAGGGATTTTTTAATGTACTTATCAAATTTGCGGGAGTAGAATTCCTTCTGTGTGGGGTAATCCATGTAGTGATCATTGGCATAAAGCTCCAGGGCGTTTGCGAGCAATTTTATATTGAATTCAGTTTTTCTGAGATTTCTCTCCATCGACGGTGACAATTTTTTCTCGCCTGCAAAAGCGGCGGATGTAAGCGCCATAATCACCAATAGAGTTGCAATAAATTTTTTCATAAAGACCTCCGATCGATATATTTATCTTTCCTTATATATTAATTATTTATATGCGTTTTTACGTGGAATTATTAATCTGACAAGAACGGTTTTTTTGTCTTCAGAGATTGAAAAAATTATTCGATATTTCCCAAATCTGTATCTTGAATAGCCAAATAACTTTCCTTTTAGTTTTTTAACTCCATATCCATACGGATTTTCAGATAACTCGTCCGCAGCTTTTTCAATCCTTTTCCTTAATTTGGGATTTGAATCATCATAAAATTTTCTTGCTGACTTTGAAAACAAAACTGTGAACATTGCTATCTATCTTTCCTTATTTCATTAAAATCGACAAACTCACCCTCCTGATATTCTCTTTCAGACTCCTCTAATGAGTTCATTATTTCAGGATCTTCTGACAATACTTTACTTTCGAGGTCTATTTCCTTCTTTTGTAGAAATTCTATGAAATCCAGGATTTCTTCAACTTTTTCCTCCGAGAAGAACAACTCCTGTAGTTCCTTTCGGATATTACTTAAACACATATCCATGTTTCTCACCACTCCAAATATCTTCAACTGAATTTTTCACCGCAAAGTCTGCAGGTCTGCATTCAGGTCTTCCTTGCTATCAATTATACCATCCTTAATCAGATATTTCAAAAACTTCCCCCACCTGGGGATTATGTCCAACAACATATGACCATGCGGGCATAGGCTTTTTTCCCGGCGGTTGGATCTCGGTGAGCATGAGCCTGTCTTTTCCGCAGGAGACCACAATGCCCTGTTTTTTCTCGATTGAGTCGATTGTTCCGGGGTTTTTATCGGAATCACCTTTAAGGACTTCCGCCTTAAGAACCTTGAGTATCTTTTTCCTGAAATATGTAAAAGCTCCAGGCTTGGGGTTGTATGCGCGGCTCATATTCCTGATTATTCCCGCGGATTTTGTCCAGTCTATGAGAGCGTCTTCTTTCTCAATTTTTGGGGCATATGTCGCTTTTTCCGGATCCTGTGGAATGGGGGTTATATCGCCCTTTTCAATTATCTCAATCGCCTTTAATATGGCGGCGGGTGAGTCGAGAGAGAGAGATTTTCTCAGCGATCCTCCGGTATCGTCGGGTTTTATATCAACCTCTTCCAGGTATATCATATCTCCCGTATCGAACTGATTACTGATATAAAACACTGATAAACCTGTTTTTTCTTTTCCGTCTTTAATTGCGCTTTCAATTGGGCTGCATCCCCTGTATTCGGGAAGGAGAGACGGGTGAAGGCATATACATCCTTTTTCAGGCTTTTCGATAAATCCCGGAGGTATGAGCCTGCCGTATGCGACTGCGACAACTAAATCAAAGTTGAGTTTTTCCATATTTGATTTGAATTCCTTACCCTTCAGGTTCTTGGGTTGGAATACCGGAATATTTAATTTTTCCGCCGCAACTTTTACAGGAGGGGGCAATAATTTTCTTCCTCTTCCTTTGGGTTTGTCTGGTCTTGTTACTACAGCGACGACATTATGCACATCCGCCAATTTTTCGAGGGATGGCTCAGCAAATTCATCGGTTCCCATAAATAATATATTCATATTACCTCCGCCGTTATAATTCAAATATTGCTTTGGTCTGATCCTGCTCGTGGAATGTTTTCACCATCCTGTGAGCAGATTCTTCCTCGATTATTTCATCTTCATACATTACCGATTCCAGCTCTTCCTCCATCTCTTCAAAAACATCTCTTATATCTGTTGCCTTGTCAACATATAATATTCCGTCCAAATGGTCTATCTCATGCTGAAAACACTTGGCGAGAAATCCACCCGCTTCTATTTTAATGTATCGCCCATCCGTGTTCATCGCCTTCACAACAACGTTTGTCGCTCTTTCCACTTCTCCCACTTTGCCGGGGACCGAGAGGCATCCCTCGGTGCCTGTTTCCAATCCTTCGCTTGATACAATCTTCGGGTTGATCAACTTGTAAAGCCTTTCTCCGACGTCAACAACAATAACTCTCTTGCTGACACCAACCTGCGGAGCTGCAAGTCCTATTCCCGGAGCTTTATACATGGTCGCTACCATATCGTCAATGAGTTGTTTTATCAGTGGAATTATCCTGTCGATTTTCTTTGCCTTTTTTCTTAATACGGGGTTTCCTATCAATACAATTTCTCTAATTGCCATAAAAATCACCTGCTATAAAAATATTTTTCGGTCTTATAAGTAATAATTATTCCGCATCATAAAAAGTTCCTTTAATACGTCGGCATACTAAAAATTATATATTCACCACGATCTTACTAATACCGACCTCCGTTCTCCTTAAGCTATTCCGAAACAAGGTCGGAATGACGTTTGTGTAAGTCCTGATCCTTTTTGATCTGCGGCGAGACGCCGCAGCTACCGACATTGTTATAATGGTGGGGGCGGCGTCTCGCCGCCCAAATAACAAGACATTATTTTCGAGAAATAGCTTATTTCTTAGATTTCGCACGCCTGACATCTTTTAATTAAATCACTCAATTTGTCAAAAAAGCGATTGAATTACTATCTTTAATTGCCTTATAATCTTATGTCATAATATTTATATACTTTTCGAGTTTTTAAGACAACACCCGATTTCAATCGGGTGGTTAGAAGCCTATAAAACCTACCTCCTCCTCCAATTTAACCGTTTCAACGGTTTCCTTATGAGATAAACCACTGAAGTGGTTAGGACGCTGTAGCGG
>JAIORV010000126.1 GCA_021107945.1 Vulcanimicrobiota bacterium
CTGAAAAAAAATCGAAAATTTTCTTTCTGGGGTATTGACTTTGTTATAATAGGGATGTCCCCATCCCGATAAACTTTCAACCGCCTCCGGGCGGTTTTTTTTACCCTAAATTTTACACATAAAGGGTGGCAAAACAGTGACAAAATTATGAAATAAGATGATAAAAAAAGATACTAAATGTAAAAATCCCCCGAAATCAAAAAACCCCCGTCACGGTAATAACGGGGGTTTGTAATGCCGAAGCCCGGAATCGAACCGGGATGAGGTCACCCTCACCGGTGTTTGAGACCGGCGCGTCTACCAGTTCCGCCACTTCGGCTTGTAGATGGCAAAATTATACAATATGTCTGCTGATATGTCAATGATTAGCTACTATTCAGACCACCCTTCGATTTAGGATGCGACGTCTCACCGCAGTTCAAAAAAGCTATTACTTATTAGAAACAGCTTAAAGCAGCCCAAATCTGTAGGAGGGATGTCCTCATCCCGATAAACGGATAGTACAGTATGCACGTGTTTTTTCACCACAGAGGACACAGAGAGAAATAGGGCTTTGAGAACGGATCTGTGATAACAAACTCGCTTCTCGTTTCCCACCTCTCTTGTGTAACTTATTTTATATACATTTTTTGAGCGAAAGGTTCTAATCGCCTATTTCCACTCCGAGAAGCGGAGAAAATGGCGAATCAAAACCATGGAAGACTTTTTTATTTGTGTCACCAAAGTCGGTGGCTGCCTTGTTAGCGAGTGTAACGGCTCGCCCTGGACAAACATCCTCTATCTGTGTTTACGAATTCTGGACAGTTTGGCAAATTGCCACCTCCTATCGCCAGAACCCCAGCGTTCATCGGAGGTTCAGGAGATATAATGAAAAATTAGGTTTTAACCGGGGGAAAGAAAGGAATCCCGCCATCTTTACTTTTTAGCCACTTCAGTGGCTTCCCCATAAGGAATGCAAAAATATTTTCCCTTATCCCTTGACTTTATAAAAACAAATAAGGTATTATGTATGTTACTTGAGACAGCTAATGTCTCATTTATGTTAAGTTTCCTTGTTGCAGGAATGGTGTATCACCAGGGATTCCGGGAGAATGCCGGAAAGAATAGCTCTCCTGCTTTTGTGTGTCCAGGCGCATTTCACACAAAGCGGACTTGCATGCAGGTACTGTAAAGGATATCTTGCAAGCTTGTTGCGAATGCTCGGCAACAATATCCTCCAGGTTTACATGGAATACCAGGTAAAGATACCTTTCCTACAGCGGAGGTTTCTCGATTCATATAATTTCTCTTCATATATAACGCGGAGAGGTGGCAGAGCTGGTCGAATGCGCGCGACTGGAAATCGCGTCTACGGGGCAAAACTTCGTAGCGTGGGTTCGAATCCCACCCTCTCCGCCATTTTATTTTCGGATACCAGAGTCAATTGATTAATGAAATGGAACCCCGTGGAATGGCGGGGTTTTGTGCTCTGGGGATTAAGTTTGACTTTGGTAAGCTTGTAAATATGGGCGTTTTTTGCCGAAATTCTCCATTTCCATACATTGGGCTTTTTTGCAAAGTCAATCTTTTTTTATAAGTGATCTTATATATAATGAAGTAATTTCTGATAAGACGATTCAGTTGAAGCCTACCGGGATGCCAATATGAAATCTTCAAGGTATAGTTTTTCTGAATTCTGAAAAGAAAAATGAGGGCAAGGTTGGGTGGAGATTAGACAAACACCACTTCTCGTATGAGAGTATCGAAAAACCCTATGATTTCAGTAGTTTGAAGTCTTTAATTAATCACAGAGGACACAGAGATATCAAAGTTTTTTCTCCGGTTATTCTCTGCGAACTCCGCGATCTCTGCGGTGAAAAATACATTTTCGACAGTCTCATATCAAATATCATAGAATACCCGTTCCTGATCATTGAAATTGGGATACTTCGAAGCGATTTTGAAGAGTGCCTGTAGGTTAATGTGCGTCGGGACTTCGCTGTCCATAACGCTGTTGATAATGTTTGGTGAGAGGTAGTTCAGATTCAAGTACTTGTATACAGTCCGTTTTGCCATTTTTTCTGTTTCTGCGATTTTCTTTATGGACTGACCCCCTTGCGACATTTTTTCATAACGCCATCCAATGCTCAGGGCTTTTATCAAATTGTCGCAATTCTCCCCGATGGATATCATCTTCTTCCCACTCCCTAGGTATTTGTTAGTTGAAGGGCGATTGTTGATGCAAATCTCTTTTTCTACGATCAACTCCCGGCCATCTTTGCTCGGAAAAATTATGGCATCGTTATCTTTGCTCAGGCGGGTTCCGGCCTCGTTGTGCTTGCCGGGATAACATGCGACATCGTTCGGTAAAACCTCATTAATTGATGTTCTCGCAACATTTTCATTGTATGTGGCAGTGGCATTTGTGGTATTCAAATAATTCTTCTTCTGGAATGCCTTCAGGTAAGTCAGGTCGTAAATCTTGATGAAATATGTCAGCTTGTTGTTATGGTAGATGATTCTGCCGATCATTGACCGCATCAGCTTCGACTGCTCATTTGGCGTCAGACCCAGGAAATCTATGGCTTTAAACTCAATTGCCTGGGATCTGCTCAGAAGATTATGCAGAGGGTGATCCAGCAGATCCCTGACAATTTTAATCGTAATCTCGTCCACATCGCCTGCGGGCAGATATTTACCGTTTATTGCATAGTAGCGGTATTTCCTGGAGCCTCCTTTCGAGCCTCTTCTCGATCCCTTTTTGGAGCATTGCTGATTCTTGAATGCGTTGCCGTGATCGTCATATATCTTGTTGGACAAAAGATAAGCGTTTTTGTTATAGGCTTTGTTAAGCTGGTTCCGGTTCTCGTCCATAAGGAACTGCACCCGATCAAAGAGTTTCCGGTCGATAATGGATTTATGTTTACCCGGGTAGGAGTTCCCGTCTTTTTTACTCTCAATTCTACCGATATAGACCTTGGAGCGAAGAAGGCGGGCAAGCATGGAACAGGAGAATACCTTTCCGCCTTTTTTTAGTCCGTTCTCGCTGGTCCACTTCTTGCTTCTCACATCAATGCTCAGAAGAAATTCACTCAGCCTGTTTAATGATTTCATCTCCAGATATTTCTCAAAGATGAACCTGACCTGCTCGGCCTCTTTCGAGTTGGAAATCAATTTCTTATCCGATACGTCATAACCCAGCGGCGGGCATCCCCCTGTCCACAACCCTTTCTTCTTGCTGGCGGAAATCTTATCCCTGACCCTCTCCGATGAAACCTCTCGTTCAAACTGGGCGAAGGACAGAAGCATGTTGAGGGTGAGTTTGCCCATAGAATTGGAGGTGTCGAATGCCTGTGTGATGGAAACGAAACTGCAATTGTGTTTCTCAAACTCTTTCATCATATTGTGAAAATCAATGATGGACCTTGAAAGGCGGTCCACCTTGTAAACCATAACGACCTGGACGAGCCCTTTCTTCATATCGCTCAGCATCCCATTCAAACCCGGACGCTTCATCGTCCCGCCAGAGATACCGCCGTCCTCGTAAGTCTTAAAGTACTCCCAACCGTTAAAAGCCTGTGACAAAATATAGTTTTTGCAAGCTTCCTCCTGGTTATGGAGAGAATTGAACTCCTGCTCCAATCCCTTCTCAGTAGATTTTCGAAC
This sequence comes from Vulcanimicrobiota bacterium, assembly GCA_021107945.1. Taxonomy (GTDB): domain Bacteria; phylum Vulcanimicrobiota; class JAJTBE01; order JAJTBE01; family JAJTBE01; genus JAIORV01. Next base: position 3,646 of record JAIORV010000126.1, read on the forward strand.
ATATATAGCACAGTTTACTTTCTGCATTTTTCATCCTTTACAATATTCTTTTCATAATGCTTATTGTTGATCCCAAAGAAGTCATAGCCTGAAACCTTCTTGTTACAAATGGCTCTGGCCACTGCCGATAAGGTCTTGTAAAATCGGTTGTCGTATATGAATCCCTTGGGGGAGCGGACCAGCACCCGATACTTTTTGCCCTTGTATGTTTTCACAATTTCCAGACCGTTTCTCAAACGATATTTGGTCTTGTATGATTTCTCTATGTATTTGTCCGGGTCGGTTGAGTAGCGGTTCAACCTGGTGATATTCTTCTTTTTAATGCGCAAATTATGATTCTCACATTGGACTTTATACCATAGCGTCCTTATGGTTCTCGGACAAGCCATGATGGGTGGGGCATTGAAATATCTCATCCACAATTCCTTGAGCCGGTCGTTGTCAAGAGATTGCAGCTCCTTCAAGCTCTTTGGCAGGTAAATCTTCTTCTTCATAACTCCCCCTCTCACAACACAATGAAGCCATACAAAGAGGGAGAAGTCAACTGTTTCTGTAAGGTTAGCCTTTCTTTATTTGTCTTTCGATAATGTTCAATATTTCCCCGATTCAGAAAAAAGCGCCTAAAGAAAATGAATTAATGACCCGGTAACAATTTTTGGTTTATTACCCAAGGCCTGGCTCAATGCGTCGCACTGGTCATCGTGTTTGCCCTTGGGAAAACGCAAAAGCTCATAATGAAAGTTATGCCACCAATGGGGTTCATTATTGGGAAAAAGACAGGAGCCGTTTTCAATTAGATGGGAAACAGATTGAAGGCGTGTTGCCTTGTCATATTCAGGTTTTATTGCCTGCGAGGGAATACGGTATTCCGCTTTCAAAGTCTGGATAAGCTGAGTTCCGGAACCGTTGTCTTCAATAAAGAGCTTGATTGGGCATTTGTATTTATTCTTTACCAATTCATATTTCTCTTTTACTTTTCTTATGAGCGATGGGAACTCGAGTTTTTCCCGATAACTCTCCAGGACGTAAGACTTCTTTTGGCAGTCAGACAATATTGTGATACAGACGGAATAGTCGTTATGCTCTTCCACTTTATTGGCCGTATCCCAGGATTGCACAACACAATGATGCTTAATGCTTCCATCTTCCAGACCTTTTTTCAAAGCGTCCGGATCATAATATTGAAGCCAGTCACTCTTGATAATGGCTCCTTCCCGGGGAACTGGGTTCTGCTGATATTGTCCGGCAAAATTGTACTCCCCATTAGTTTTTCTCGTGTTTTGAAGTTCAGCCAAATTTTCCCTGGCGGGGTGCAGAGCTTCGCCCTGTTTTCTCCTGATTATCCTCTGTCTGCCCGTAGTGCGGTCTTCAATAATCCATTCTTCATCCTGCTCAGCTATGCCCTGTATCTTGATAAGTTTGAATCGAGAATCGGTATTAAGCAGGTATCCTGTAAAATCTTCATCGTGAAGCCTTTGCATAATGACGATGATCTTGCCTGTGTTCTTATTGTTAAGACGGGAATAGAGCGTGTGGCCATACCACTGGTTGGTCTTATCTCTCAAGGTGTCGGAAAGGGCTTCTATCGGCTTCATCGGATCGTCAATTATGATATAATCCCCACCCCGCCCGGTCAGGGTCCCGTTGACAGATGTGGCGTAGCGTCCTCCTCCCCTGGTGGTGGTGAAGTCGCCGACCGCTTTCTTGTCCCGAGCTATCGCAGCTTTAGGAAACAGATCTTTATACCAGGCGGTTTCCATCACCCGTTTGCAGTCTAGCGCAAACCTCTCGGCCAACTCATCGGAATAGCTGACGCATATAATATTGACTTTGGGATTATGTCCCAGGATAAAGGCGGGATAGGCGACAGAGCAAATGATGGATTTCATATAGCGAGGCGGGACGTTGATAATCAGCCGGTTTTCATCGTTGTTGTCATCGGCGGCCCTCATTAGATGATGGCATATAACGTCAATATGCCAGTTATCCAGGTATTCGTCATTTGGAGAAACCTCGTTGAAAACTTTGTTGACGAAAGATTTGAAATCCTCCCTAAATAAGGCTTTCAATAATCGCTTCTGTTCATAAATCGTCAGCTTCACAATCCTCATCCTCCGCTATGATTTCCAGGTTGTCCCGGTTGGACAAATATGTGTTGATGATTGCCCGGTCATCCGTGTTCAGGGCGGTCAAGATTTTTCTTATCTCTTCCTCTTTCATATCCGCAAATATCAGATGGGGAAACAAGGTCTGAATGGCTCTGATATCTCCCTTCACTCCCTTGTTGACAAGCTGCATGAGGATGGCTACTTTTTTTGAAATCCTCATCGTTTCCCCATTTTCCTTTATTGCAATCTTCTGATTCAGGATTTCATTGAGGAGGGTATAGGTATTTTTGCTTCCCTTGGGGCGTCCTTTGTTGTTTCCCGACTCTCCCGGTTTAAATTGATGGTCTTTTGGAGGCTTGCCATAGCCTATTTCGTAGGATTCACTACTCATTTGTTGCTCCTTTCTATTTCCTTGAAGAGATTGGCATTCCAATTAAGCTTCCCGCTGTCGCCGGATTGCTATAAATCCTTGATTTCCAGCAATCCGGTAGTTTAAAGTTCTTTGCGGAATGGGTTCGGGAAAACTGCTTTCTTTCAAGAAAGAGGTTTTCCTGAGAGCAGAATTTCCATTAATTCCCGGTATGTCTTGCCGGTTTCCAGGTGAATAGCAGGCTTACCGGTAAGCTCCTGCCATCGTCGAATGGTTGTGTCCACATATAGCGGTTCCAGTTCTATGCCGCAACAGATCCTACCCGCCTGTTCTGCGGCGATGAGGGTGGAGCCGCTGCCCAGGAAGCTGTCCAGCACAATGCTGCCGCGGTTTGTTACGTCAAGAATGGCATCTCTGATCATCTCCACCGGTTTGACTGTGGGGTGCATCTTCAGTTTGTCCTTGTCGCCGCTGAAAGAGTTGACTCCCGGATAGTCCCAGACGTTGGTGCGGTATCGACCGTGTGATCCCAGCTCAACATTGTTTTTGTGGGGTCTCTTGCCATTCTTGAAAACGAAGACAAGTTCGTGTTTTGAACGGTAGAGGCTTCCCATTCCCCCGTTGTCTTTATTCCAGACGCAAAGATTCTTGAGTTCATCAAACACATCCGTTCCGGCATTAATGATTTCTTTGATATGCCGCCAGTCCATACAAATGAAAACAAGAGACCCGTTCTTGGAGAACTCTTTTAGATGAGTGAAATTGGAAGAGAGAAACTCCTGGAATTCCTCCGCCGACATTTCGCCGGATGCCATTTTAAATTCCGAATGCTTAACCTTGCCATTTCCGCAAATATGACCTTGAACCCTGACATTGTACGGAGGGTCGGTAAAAACCATATCCGCTTTTTTGTCTGCAAACAGGTGGGAGTAGTATTCTTTCTCAATGGCGTTTCCGCAGATGACCCGGTGTTTGCCCAACTGCCATATCCAACCAATCTTCGTTATTACCTCATTCTCAGGGATGAAGGGAACCGCGTTGGCCTTTTCATCCAACTTTATCTCCTTGTCGCCCAAGCTGTTGTCAAGCATCAAATCAATATCTGCAGTATCAAACCCGGTTATATCCAGAGAAAAATCAAGCTCAAGCTTTTCAATCTCCACAAGTTCAAGTTTAAGCAAATCAACATCCCATTCGCCGTTCTCAGTAAGCTTGTTATCGGCAATACGATATGCCTTCTTCTCACCTTCCGTAAGGTGTGTCAACTTTATCACCGGAACCTGCTGAAGATTCAGGTGTTGAGCGGCAAGAAGGCGACCATGACCGGCAATAATGACACTATTCTCGTCAATCAAGATGGGATTGTTGAAATTAAACTCCTTGATTGAGTCCACAATTTGCCTGACTTGCTTGTTCTTATGAATTCTCGGATTGTTTGTATATGGAATTATACTGTTGGTCGAAATATATTCCACACTCAGCTTTGTGTTTTGCATTTGCTTATCTCCTTTGCTATGAAATTCGGGTTATCATTTGAATGTTAAACTAACAAATTGTTAATTTAACAGTAAACAGTGTGGGCAAAAAAATTACAAAAATGATATCTGGGATGAGTTTTTCAATAACTTAAGTTCTTCTATCCTGATTCTCATCGCCTGTTTGGATACTCTAAATAGATTCTTCATTTGAAAAACGATGTTGTTCAGAATAGCGGGATTCTTGTTGTAATGTCTGCGAAAGTCGTCAATGCTTCCAAATTTTTCATGAATATATTTACATATCATTTTTTTGGGCATCAGCAAATTTGCAGCAAACTTGTCTGCCTGCCGTTCTACGGGTTCTTTATACATTGAAGACCTGCAGATTATTGACGGTTGAGCAAAATTATCGAAAAATGTAAGTTGGTTTTCATTGTAATTGAGATAATCTCGGTGTAGAACCCAGTGTCCCAATTCGTGGGCACAAGTGTAATGGTATCTGCCTTCCTGTTCAACAACGCTTTCATCAATGGAAATCTTTCTGTCTTTTCTGAATAACGCTCCCAGCACATCGGTGTTGCCGAGCTTTTTCCTGAGATTATCAATTTCCAAATAAAGCTCGAACAGAGCTTCAATAATATTTTCGATCGGCACCGGCGGTTCGGTTATTTTGGCATCAGGAAATTTAAGGTTGTATTCCTGAATAACCAGTTCTGCCTTGTCCTCAATGACCTTTAAATGCAAAAAAGGGACTTTGACTGACATCTTTATTTTCCATCCTTTAGCTGCTGAATCAGTTTGTTCCAGTCTTCGGGCGTCAGGGATTTTTCCTTTGCAAGTCTTAAAAATTCAGGAACCTTGCTTCCGTCGGTAATGTTTTCTGTGATTATCTCCTTGATATCCGATGAAATCTTTTTTGCCTGGGCAAGCAGGTAATCTTCATCAAATCCAAGAACCTGAGCCATCCTCCTGATGGTATCCTCACCGGGCGGCTTAAACTCGCCTTTCTCCATCTGCGAAACAAAAGCAGGCGAAATTCCCACCATACGGGCAAATTCCCGAAGTCCAATCTTCTTGCCAACCCGGGATTCTCTTATTAAATCTCCAAAACTCATACAACCACCTTTAATGTTTACTGAACAATTAACATTGTAATCGATGGTTTCAAATTTGTCAATATAGAAATTAGAAATTTTTCTGGCGGGATGTTGACTCATAATGCCCCATAAGTTTGTGGAGATCTACCCCTGATTATTCCGGACACGAAATTACGCGTAAGAAAAAATATACCCAGGGAAAAGAATAAACTCTCGGTAAAAGAAACCGCCGTTCCCCTGAAACTGCCTGAAAAGATGATAAAAGACATAGAAAAAAAAATCGCCCCGCTTGAAATGGAATATTTACACCGGATATGTTTCGTGTTGGGATATCCCATAACATGGTTCCTCGCCGATGAGTCGAATAAAGATCGGTGACTTTCATTTTCTGTCCTTTAAAAATGACATTCCTGTTTCTGGTCAGGCGACTCATACAGGGAATTCCCAGGTTTTTCAATATACTCAGAAATTTTTTACTGCAATACCAACTGTCAAAAACCAGATAATCACAGCTTATACAAAACTTTATGTTATAACAAACAAGCTGTCGAGCTAAATCAAGTTTTGTTTTGTAATGTTTTGTCTTGCTACGGGTACGCCAGAGCAAAAAACTCACAGGGATCTTTCTATTTCCGTTGTCCCAGAGAAGAACAACACGATTATCGCTGGATGACCAGGCGTAGTCCGTGTATCCGATTTTCTTTGAAATGACGGTATCATCGATGATGAGATAGCCGGGAGTTTTACGGGTTTTGCTGATATATGCTATGAGAAAAGTTGACAATGCTCGCAAAGGAAGCGTCATAAAGTTCAGCATCCTGTAAAGACTGTCTTCGACACAAAACCTCATCCGCTTGCTTATCCTGGTCATATTCGGATTTCTTTCAAGAATTATTAATCCAATAATGTAAACGAGAAGGTATTTGTAGTAAGTTAGTCCAACAATATCTATAAGACATGGAATACTGACAATCTTGCCGACAGCTGTTGATATCAGTAGTTGACTTTTTCTGAAAAAAGAATATGTGTTTTGCATAATAACAAATTCTTTTTTCATTTACAAGAAAACTCATGCAAGAAAAGAAAAAATATTTGAATTCGCGGAAATCCTGATGATTTTAAAGTGGGAATTTTTCGGAAAAACTGTACATTTTTGAGCAGGAATTTACAGGACTGAATGTTTACAAAATATTCTTTATAAAGATGGAAATATGGAGGATAAAGAAAATATGCAAAATCCTGAAAACCATTTTCATTTTGGTGATATCCACATGAAAGATGGGGGTAGCTTCAATATCGCCGGGGGAAATATCGTTGATAACAAGAATATCACAAGCTCCCGGGTATGTGAATATGAGGGCAGCGTAATTGCCGATCAGGCCAAGATAGATGCAAGATCTCTTATGGATTCAACTGTTAAGATTTATATGAATGCGGGTAAAGATGAGGAAGGCAAAGATACATATATCTCAAAAACCGGATTCTTTGTATCAGAAAGGGGACATATCCTCACATGCTATCACACTGGAAAAGAGGATCTTCATAAAAAAAAATCTGAAGTGATAGTCAAGGTTATACAAAACAAAAAAATCTACATTTATAAATCAGAACAAATAGAATATCTGGAAGGCGATCAGAACCTGGATTATGCCATACTAAAACTTGACACCACCAAAAACATACTTCCTTTAGGTTGTAAACCTGTCAAAGCTGGTCAGGACTGGAAAGATAGTAAAAACTATTATTCTTTTTGTTATGTATCATCCGACAAATTATTAGGGACTTCAATCACCGGTATAATAGCCGGTATCACAAAGGTCGGAAAGAATTCAAGCATATATGACTGTATTACAATGGAAGGTAAGGCCTTTCTGCCTGGCATGTCCGGTTCTCCTGTTATGAATATGAAGACCGACAAAGTCATCGGGCTAATATCTATGGGGTTTACTAAAAGGTATTTTAAATCTGATAAGGATGGATACCATACAAGGGCGCTTGCAGTGCAAATCGAGGAGATCCATAAAAAAAGTAAGTTATTTCGCGATATAGCCAAAATTTAGAAAGAAATAATTCCTCGCAAAACCATGAGCACGGGATGGCAGGCGGGGGAAAGCGCAAGAGATACGCTCGACGAGATGACAGATAAGAAATACTTTCCCGACTATTACCTACCAAGGGATTATGATGACCAATTAGCGGAATTCCTCGCAGGGCCGACGCAAAAGACGGGAAAAAAGAACGCCGTGGGGATGTTGATCTCAGGCAATGTAATACCATTTCCAAATAGTTAGCGTTCAGGCTTTTACGCAAAATAACACCCCAGAACCCCGCCATTATAGAGTTGGAGGGGATTTTGAATCTGGAAGATCCGTTCCAGCTGCAATTGACTCTCTACTTGGTGGTCTGCCCCCATTTGGGATACTATTTGCAATGTTAGTCTGAACAAACCATTCTAATCATGCTATACGCTTCCTTCCCGGAAGGAAGCGGCGCAACCGGTTTTTACGATGCTTTCGAAAGTTCTTGAGCATATTCAATCGGTGTCATATATCCGAGAGAACTGTGAGGCCTTCTCTGGTTATACACAGTTCGCCACTCTTCAATAATTGCCCTTGCCTCCTGAAGATTTAAAAACCAGTGCTCGTTTAGACATTCTTCTCGAAACCTTCCGTTGAAGCTTTCGATATAGCCGTTCTGCATTGGTTTGCCCGGCTCTATGAACAATTGCTCAACCTTATTATCATAAGCCCACTGGCTGAAAGCATCACCCGCAAACTCCGAACCGTTGTCAGTCAGAACTTCATCGGGATAACCTCTGAAAAAAGCCACCCGATTCATAACAGAAACCACGCGGGCTCCCGTAATCGAAGTATCAACTTCCAGGGCAAGACATTCACGGGTCACCTCGTCAATAACCGTCAGAATCCTGAACCTCTGCCCCCGGGAAGTAACGTCTGACTTAAAATCCATAGACCAACGAGTATTGGCCGCCCGGGCTGCAGCTTGGGGCCTGCCTCTCTTCTGAAAAGGACGTCTTTTCTTCTTCCTCCTCAGAGATAAACCGGCTTCTTTATACAACCGATAAACTCTCTTGTGGTTTACCTGATATCCTTCCCGGAGAAGCAACACGTGAAGCCGGCGGTAGCCGAAACGCTTCCATTTTGTCGCAAGCTCCCCCAGGTGGTTCTTCAACGCCTCATCCTTTTGAGCTTTTACCGATTGATAGCGCCTGCATTTTCTACTTATCCCTATCAGCCCGCACGCTCTTCTCTCGCTTATGCAGAACTCTCTTTCCAGTTTTTGTGCATAAGCTTTTCGGAGGGCAGGCTTTACGAGTTTTTTTCTATGACCCATTTAAGGGAGTGATTGTCCAGCGTGAGATCCGCCACTAGTTGCTTCAGCCTTCTGTTTTCATCTTCCAACCTTTTCAGGCGTTTTGCATCGCTTACTTCCATCCCGCCATACTTGGATTTCCAGCGATAGAAAGTCTGCTCGCTGACGTTGTATTTCCTGACTATCTCGGAAACCTTCATACCCTTTTCCTGAAGCTTCAGAATGACAATGATCTGCTCCTCTTTGAATCTTTTTTTCATAATTTCGTCCTCCTGACTATTTAATATCATTCGGACTAACATTTTCCTTGGTATCAATTTCGGGGAGCAGGTCAATTGGAAAACCAGATAATTTTGCCCTAACATCTCATTATAATTGAATATATATCATGTATCCTCAATGGAGGTTGATGATAATAAAAATAATAATTAAATAATTATTTTCTATTAGGAGGTATTTGACTTATGCATGAATAAGCACCGATTCTATGTAATATATTACATGTGAGAATAAAACTTACTTTCCAAAGAAAGAGATATATGAGTGAATATTAATATCACCTACAAGAAAAGTATTAATGGAGGGTTCTTGCCAGATGACACCAATAGAAGCGGTTCATGATTTTATTGATGGGAAAAAAGCTGACGTGCGCTATCAATTCATAAACAGATTTTTGTTGACACCAATGGGTTTTAAAGAACAAATTCTTGCCGCCAAATTCATCGGTTTCCAGAGAGGAAGCGGAGTCTGAATATTTGCTAATACTCAATTATAGGGAGATAAACCAAATGGAAAATAATGAGGAACTCATAAAAGCAATTAAAGAATTGATAGAATTACTTAAGAAAGTGAAGCAGACCAATGTTACCATTGGGAATGTTAACCTTAAAGATGGCAGCACCTTTAATATTGCTGATTATATTAAGGATGAGAAGAAGGTAGATCAGAAGATACGTCAGGATGTTGAGTCCGGTGAGCTGAATAGAGATAAGATTACTGAAATAAATAATATTATCAGGGAAAGAATTCCAAGTCCGAATATATTTATAAGAATATTTAATAATATAGGTAATATAAACATAAGCCGTAACTGTTCACCCCCATGCAGAAAATAATTTAAAAAATTTTCGATTGTTTGCATGAGTTTTCCTTTCTCTGTGTAATATATATGGTATGAAGAAAGGGCAGG
>JAIORV010000181.1 GCA_021107945.1 Vulcanimicrobiota bacterium
TGTAGCAAAGGCAGCATAGTGTATAGTCTCAAGCAGGAATGTTTCTTGAAAACTGAGTAGCTTATAGGGGAGTTTTGTAAGGCAATTCTCCCCATTAATCGAAAATCAATTATTCAGAATTTGTTGCTTTCACTTTATTGAGCCAACTCCCTTTTTTACATATTATGCTAATAAAAAAGCCCGGGACTCCCGAGCTTTTTTTGGGCTCCTGGACATCTATCGCAGGTTATGCCGCTCTTGCTGCAAACATTCTGAAAAGCTTTTCCTCCAGGGCATACTGCTGCTGTTGATCCAGTCCCACATCATTCAGGGCATTTGTCAGGATCTCAAGTGCAGTATCGGCCTTTGATATTTTATCAAAAACAGTTCTGTATTCCGTGCAAAACCATCCCATTACCTCCATTCCTCCTATTTTTTGGGCATAATCCTTATCCCCCGACACCATTTTCAGGGTCGAAGATACTGCCTTGCTCCTGGGGATAATGCAGATTTTCTTATCCGGTGTAAAGGCCATGTTGAAAGAGATATCCATCTCCTTGAGCAGGTCTATTATTCCCACTGCCTTCCTTGAAGCTGCAAACACTTCCCCGTCAACTACCAGGGTATAAATCGGGTAGTCCGGGGTTTTATATACATTCGCTGCTTCGATGTTATTCAGGAAAGGCACAAGTGGCGCCTGCTCGATGGGGGGAATTCTGCCGTTCCTGAGAACTCCCTGGATGTGAAAGTGTTCCTGGGATGCTCCAGCTGCACCAAGGCCATTGTAGAAAAAAGCGAGATATGGATTTTCATAGGCAATTTCCAGGATTTCCCGCAGATCCCCGGTGTTGATATCATCCTGTTTTTTACAGGTTTTCGATATACCCAGGATGGCTCCATATTCGTATGGAAACTGGTTGGGCATAATATTCAGGTTCCCCGGCATTGTTCTCAGGATTGGTGCGAAACAAAGGCTGCAGGGCCTTGGCTCATTTTCCTCGCCCTTTTTCTCATCTTTGTTGCCATCAGTATTGTTGCTTTCTTGTCTTTTCCTTCTTCCTGCGCAGTAGATCACACGGACATCAGCATCTCCTATGGACCTCTCCCAAGTAGAGATACTTTTTGGTTTATAAGTTATGTCTCTCTCACTCCGCATTTCATCCCACCGGTCAAGCAGTTCTTGTTTTGGTATTGCATACTTTGCCGGCCTTTTGACAGCTGCGCTTGCATTTTTCATAGTAATTCCTCCCTGTTAATAAGTAATCCGTTATTTAACCTGACGGATTCATACATATGTACAATTAAAAAATGAGGAAATTAAGGGATTTCCCCACAAAAAAGGAGGACATTTTTCAAGGGGAATTTATGAGGAACTAGCCGGAAAAAGCAGGGACTTTCGGAAAGAATTTACACTATGGATCCGCGGACATTTTCTTACATTTTGCGATATGAAGATCAGTAATGCCAGGGTTGTAAGGAACCCACTGGGATATGTTTCTGATTATGAACATAAGGCATTTAAAAGGGATTTTGTTATTGAAATTTGAGCACAATATGTTTATTTCCCAAAGACTTCCCTGATGGGACATCAGGGCTCTCAGAAAGATTTTTTGGGGAAATTTAGCCCTGGAAACCGGTTTTTAGTTCATACCGTCGAAATTGTACCCCCCATCGATCAGGATTATCCCTTCTACGGTTCCAGAAGAATGAAGTGGACCCCGAAATTTGGACAAAATTTTCGAGGGATTTAAGGTGTGTGGACCAAGAAAAAAGATATGAAGGTCCCCAATTTTTTGAAGAAACGAAAAAGGTATTCACCCTGATTCAAGGCTGAAGTTGTTCTGAAGATTTTGGGGGAAGAGCAGCCTGCATTTGCATGGAAGCTGCGGTGATATTTTTTGGATGAAAACAAGCCTTTGAATAAACTCAAGGCCGATTAGGATTTGGAGCAGTATAGATAAAGTCGCACTTTCTGGCCGTAGTCAAGAGATTGCATTTTTAACAATGCTTCCCATTAGGCTAAAATCTTTCCCTGTTACCCCAAAAAAATTCCCTGTTATCTTTTCAGGGAATTTGGGATTTTGCGGGATTCTTTGAGCGGGGGAAGTCCCTTTATTACTATATTTGTTCCATTTCGATTTTTCCTTATGCCAGTGTACCTGTCCAAAAAGTTAATATTTCCCTGTAAATTCCCTGTTATTTGATGTTTTCAGGTGAGATTCTAGTATGGTTGAGATAGGGAAATTTCAGTTCACCGCCATTTTATTTTTGGAAAACTTCATATACCCGAATCAATTTTTTTTCAGGCGAAAACCCCGTGTTGTGGCGGGATTCTGTGCTATATAGATTAAGTTTGACTCAGGCAAGCTTGTAAAAATGCGCATATTTCGCTGAAATCCTACGTTTCCATACATTGGGCTTTTTTCGAAAGTCAATCTTTGATTGTGAGTGGCCTATATGTAATGCAGCAATCTCTTGCAGAACGATTTGTTTTCCCATTTTTAAAATGGGTAAAACACCCGTTCCTGGTCATTGAAATTGGGATACTTGGAAGCGATTTTGAAGAGTGCCTGCAGGTTAATGTGCGTCGGGACTTCGCTGTCCATAACGCTGTTGATAATGTTTGGTGAGAGGTAGTTCAGATTCAAGTACTTGTAAACAGTCCGTTTCGCCATTCTTTCAGCCTCTGCGATTTTCTTTATGGACTGACCATTTTGCGACATCTTCTCGTAACGCCATCCAATGCTCAGGGCTTTTATGAGGTTGTCGCAATTCTCCCCGACGGATATCAGTTTCTTCCCGCTCCCCAGGTATTTGTTAGTTGAAGGATGATTATTGATGCAAATCTCTTTTTCCATGATCAATTCCCGGCCGTCTTTGCTCGGAAAAATTATGGCATCGTTATCTTTGCTCAGGCGGGTTCCGTCCTCGTTGTGTTTGCCGGGATAACATGCGATTTCGTTATTGATCGCGGTCTCCGTAAGTGGTGATATTTTCGCGATCGGATTATCTCCATGGTGCTGTATTGATCTCAACGCGACATCATTCGGTAAAACCTCATTAATTGACGTTCTCGCAATGTTTTCATTGTATGTGGTAGTGGCATTTGTGGTGTTCAAATAATTCTTCTTCTGGGATGATTTCAGATAAGTCAGGTCGTCAATCTTTATGAAAAATTTCAGCTTGTTGTTGTGATATATTATTCTGTTGATCATTGACCTTATAAGGTTCGACCGCTCGTTTGGCGTCAGAGCCTGGAAATCTATGGCTTTAAACTCAATGGCATGGGATCTGCTCAGAAGATTCTGCAGGGGATGATCGAGCAAATCTCCGACAATCTTTGTCGTAATCTCGTCCACATCGCCTGAGGGCAGATATTTGCCTTTTAGTGCATAATAGCGGTATTTTATCGAGCCTACTTTTGAGCCTTTATTTGAGCTTTTTCTTGAGTTTTTCTTGGAGCATTGTTGATTCTTAAATACATTGCCGCGATCGTCACTTATCTTGTTGGACAAAAGATATGCGTTTTTGTTATAGGCTTTGTTAAACTGATTCCGGTTGTCGTCAATAAGGGACTGCACCCGATCAAAGAGTTTCCTGTCGATGATGGATTGGTGTTTTCCCGGGTAAGAGACTCCGTCTTTCTTACTCTCGATTTTGCCGATATAGACCTTGGAGCGAAGCAGGCGGGACAGCATGGAGGAGAAAAATACCTTTCCACCTTTCTCAAAGCCGGTTTCACTGACCCATTTCTTTGTTCTCACATCGGTATTCGATAGAAATTCCCTTAACTTGCTTAACGATTTCACCTCCAGATATTTCTCAAAGATGAACCTGACATGTTCCGCTTCTTTCGGATTGGGAATCAATTTCTTATCAGACAGATCATAACCCAGCGGCGGGCAACCCCCCGTCCACAACCCTTTCTTCTTGCTGGCGGCAATCTTGTCCCTGACTCTCTCCGATGAAACCTCTCGTTCAAACTGGGCGAAGGACAGAAGCATGTTGAGGGTGAGTTTGCCCATAGAGTTGGAGGTGTCGAATGCCTGTGTGATGGAAACGAAACTGCAGTTGTGCTTCTCGAACTCTTTCATCATATTGTAGAAATCAATAATGGAACGTGAAAGGCGGTCCACCTTGTAAACCATGACCACTTGGATGAGCCCTTTCTTCATATCGCTCAGCATCCTATTCAAACCCGAGCGTTTCATCGTCCCGCCAGAGATACCGCCATCCTCGTAAGTCTTGTAGTATTCCCACCTGTTAAATGCCTGGGACAGGATATAGTTCTTGCAAGCTTCCTCCTGGTTGTGGAGAGAATTGAACTCCTGCTCCAATCCCTTCTCCGTGGACTTTCGAACATATATGGCACAATTTACTTTCTGCATTTCTCATCCTTCAGCCATTTTCAAGAGCTATTTGCCTGATTTTCAGGGAGAACCTTCTTGAAAGAAGGCTTCTCCCCGAACCCCTCTCCAAGAACTTTTATGTCGCCGGATTGCTGGAAATTTCCGATTTCCAGCAATCCGGCAGTATAAAGTTTTCTGAGGAAGGCGGTATGGTGGAAACAACAGAGGGGTTTCCACCACGAATAAACTTGCTATTCCTATGACATTTATTGTTGATCCCAAAGAAGTCATAGCCTGAAACCTTCTTGTTGCAGATGTTCTTGGCCACTGCTGACAGAGTTTTGTAAGACCGGTTGTCGTATATGAATTTCCCCGGCGAGCGGACAAGAACCTGATACTGCTTGCCCCTATATGTCTTCACAATTTCCATGCCGCTTCTCAAACGATACTTGGTCTTGTACGATTTCTCTATGTATTTGTCCGGGTCGGTTGAGTAGCGGTTCAGCCTGGTGATATTCTTCTTTTTAATGCCCAAATTATGATTCTCACACTGGATCTTGTACCACAACGTCCTGATGGTTCTCGGACAAGCCATTGTCGGTGGGGCATTGAAATATCTCATCCACAATTCCTTGAACCGATCATTGTCAAGAGATTGCAACTCCTTCAAGCTCTTTGGCAGGTAAATCTTCTTCTTCATATATTACTATAACCTCCCCAACACAAGTAACGCTTACAATGAAGGAAAAGTCAACTATAGTAGTTGAAATTTGCCACTTACGGAGCCCAAAGGTAGAGAGAAATCTTTTCTTTTGCCTCCTACCAAATGACACGGGGTTCTGGCAATTTCCGGTTTATTCCCCAGCGCCTGGCTAAGAGCATCGCACTGGTCATCATGTTTGGCCCTGGGAAAGCGCAGAAGCTCATATAGAAAGTCATGCCACCAATGGGGTTCATTATTGGGAAAAAGACAGGAGCCGTTTTCAATCAAGTGTGAAACTGATTGAAGACGAGTCGCCTTGTCATATTCAGGCTTTATTGCCTCTGAAGAAATATGATATTCCCCTTCAAGGGTCTGGATGAGCTGGGTTCCAGAACCATTGTCTTCAATAAAGAGCTTGATTGGGCATTTGTATGTGTTCTTTACCAATTCATATTTCTCTTTTACCTTTCTTATGAGCGATGGGAATTCGAGCTTTTCCCGGTAACTCTCCAGGACATAAGACTTCTTTTGCATGTCGAACAATATTGTGATACAGGCGGAATAGTCGTTATGCTCCTCCACTTTATTGGCCGTATCCCAGGACTGCACAACACAATGAGGCTTAATGCTTCCGTCTTCCAGCCCTTTTTTCAACTCTTCCGGGTCATAATATTGGAGCCAGTCACTCTTGATAATTGCCCCTTCCCGGGGAACTGGATTCTGCTGATATTGTCCGGCAAAATTATAGTCATTTTAGAAATGACAAAACAAAATACGAACATTAAAAGTTCTAAATGATAGTCATCAGCCGTCATTTGTTTGTTATGGATTTTTTAGAATCAGTATTTAATCCCCTTTGGTTTTTCTTGTATTTTGAAGCTCGACCAAATTCTCCCTGGCGGGGTGCAAAGCTTCATCCTGTTTTCTTCTGATTATCCGCTTCACCTTGTCGCCGGACCGGGATCCCAGGCAACAACGTCATGGCGACATCGGGACAAAACATAAATACCTTCCTCAAATAGCGGTCCGAAGAAAGTTTTCTTGGAGAAAAAGGCATCTACAACAACCGTCACCGTTTTGCTGCAGTATTTCTTGATTGTCTCCACCATCCCCACCGCTTTTTCCAGCATTGGTACAAAATCCACATCCAGCTTTTGCTCTTCGATTGTCTTTTTCTGAAGTAAAGGGAGTCGAGAACCAGGAACAGGTTTTGTCTGTGAAGATTCGATTCGGCTATTTATTCCTCAATTTTGGATTTAATCAGGACAAAAAGCCTGGATGCAAGATCGTAAGCGCTCCACCTATGATTTTTCAAGAACCTATAATAGTTTGTGAAATGCCCCCGCCCGGTCTGGAGAAGATTCCGGTGATTGTTTTTCTGCAGCTCAGGACGAAGCCGACGAGGAAATCAACAAGATAGCGAAAAGTCCTTGATTGCTTGAAGCAGGAAATAAAATTGGATAAAGGAATCGTAATTAATTGTGGTAGTGGAGTCATCGTTCACATTCCTTCCATAAAGTATTTGTGACACAAGGGTTCCACATTAGCTCCAAGATACATGCAATAAATTAATTGCAATCGCAAGCTTGTAGGGAAAGTGCTAAGCTATTCCAACATGATATTTACAAGAAAAATTTCCTGATTGGACATGAAAAAATCCTCCCGTCGAGAAGGTATATATGCCAATTTTGACGAGAGGAGTGATCAAAATTAATCTCTCATACGTAGCATACACTTTTATGGACGATATTCTCAAAGTCTTGGGGCACAAATTTGACAAAAGGCAAAAGATAAACGACTTGGAGATGATAACCACGGGGTAATCGCCGCCATGCTTTTTAGGGGCAACTTTGCAAAATGCCGGATCAATATATGTCTATAAAAAAGGAAGGGGTTCAACTATGGCTTCCGTCTGGAAAACTTTAAAAGTCTTCATATCATCCACATTCCGCGATATGCATGCCGAGCGGGACTATCTCGTTCGATTCGTGTTTCCACGGTTGCGCGAGGAATTGTTGAAACGGCGTATTCACTTCATGGACATTGACCTGCGGTGGGGTGTGACATCTGACAGGGATGTTGTGGAAGTATGCCATGAGGTTATTTATGAATGCATGCCCAGGTTCCTCTGTATGTTGGGGGAACGATACGGCTCGATTCCACCGGAAAAGGAGGAATCAATTACGGCCGATGAGATCCGGTGCGCAATCCTGGAACATCGGGATGAAATGAAGTACTGTTTCTTCTACTTTAGAAAACCGGCCGCAACGGCGGAGATGGTGGAGGAAAAACCGGGGGATTTTCGGGAGGAACCCACCCCGGAGGAAATCAGGCTGTATGGTAACGCCGGGGCGCAAGAGAGAGCGGACAACCGAAGGAGGAAATTGGAGGAGCTTAAAAGCTTTATCGGGGAGGAGGGTTTTGAGCCATATTTGTATCCCGCCAGGTGGGATGACAGGCAGAAGAGGCTGGTGGATCTCGAAAAATTTGGCGAACGTGTTTATGCCGATATTATGGCAAGTGTTGATGATGAATTCGGACCCGTTATTCCGGAAGAACCGGATGAATTTACATTGGAAAACGAGGCGATGGAATCATTCTCTGCGGAGCGGGTTGAGCGTTTCGTGCTGGGAAACAGAAAGCCTATATTGGATGAAATGATAAAGTTTGCCGAGGCGAATGGAGAGCCTAATTTATATGTGGCGACCGGGAAGCCCGGGATCGGGAAATCAGCGCTCTTGGGGAAATTCTATATGAAGTACAGGGATGATCACCCCGGTGAAACGATTATACCACATTTCGTTGGGGCGAGCGCGGGTTCCACGGATCTGCGGCGTACATTGAAGCGATTGTGTCATGAAATTGGGCAGGCGGCAAGAATCGAGGGAGAGATTCCGGAAGATATAAAGGAGTTGAAACAGCGATTTTTTGATCTATTAAGGGAAGCCGGTGAAGGTCGGAAAATCCTGCTGATCATTGACGCTGTTAACCAGATGGACGCCCTTTATAATTCACATGATATGAGGTGGATTCCAGACAGGATTCCGCCGGGCGTGAGGATAGTTGTTTCTTCAGTCGAACATCCCGCGTTGGATGCGCTCATGCGGCGGAGGAAGAAGCCCCTGGTAAGGAAGATAGAAGAACTGGGTAATGAGGATTCGCGGGCGATTATTGATAAGTTTCTCTCACGGTATGGGAAGAAGATGGAGTTGGAACAGATTGATGCGTTGATGGAGAAAAGAGAAAGCGGAAATCCCCTCTACTTGCTTACCGCGATGGAAGAGCTTCGAACCCTTGGAGTCTATGAGGAAATAACCGGGAGAATCGCCGAATTGCCGGGGAATACAAAAGAATTGTTCCTGTGGATCCTCAAAGAGCGGCTATCCAAGGACCCTGATTTTCGGGATGGGGAAGGAAATCCAATTGGCGAGAAGCTTGTTCGAAAGTTTGTTTCGTATATGGGAATAAGCAGGCACGGTATGTCCCAGAGGGAGTTAATTGATCTTATCGTCCCCGGGAATCCCGATCATGATCCCCCCATGCTCCCGGATGCGCGGGGAAATGTCGCCGCGCTCCAGAGGCTTCTTCGTCCATACCTCATGCGGAGGGGGGAGCTAATGGACTTCTACCATAGCCAGTTGCGAGATGCTGTGGAAGAGGAATACCTTGATGAGGAGCAGGAACGGGTTGATTCACACAGGAATCTGGCGGAATATTTCT
Organism: Vulcanimicrobiota bacterium; assembly: GCA_021107945.1. GTDB lineage: Bacteria > Vulcanimicrobiota > JAJTBE01 > JAJTBE01 > JAJTBE01 > JAIORV01. The sequence continues at coordinate 8,752 of JAIORV010000181.1, forward strand.
CATCAAGGGGAAATAAATACATACGGACCCTTTCCGAGATGCCCTACCACCAGACCCATGGGCGGATGTGGGATGAGTTGGAGAAGACTTTATGTGACCTGCGCTTTATTGAAGCAAAATGCGCCGGGGGGATGACATACAACCTGATTGCCGATTATAATTTAGCCCTTGAATCGTTCCCTGAAGCACAGGAGGAAATAAGGAAGAAAAGGAGGCATGATGAGAGGATACAGAGGTGGATAAGGGAGATAATCGAGTATTCGAGGAAGTGGAGCGAGGCGAGGGAATGTAGGATCGGCATCCTGCCGCCATTATCGAGGCTTTCTGAAAAGCTTAGAAGAGCAGTGGATAATGAAGAGAGGCAGAGGATAAGGGAAGAGATAGAGAAGAGCATGATGCCAGATATTCCACTTCCTGAAATCCCCCAATCGGCGAGGCCGTGGACAAAAGAAGAAATAAGAAAAGACACTGAGCGGATAAAGAACAATCCCACCCGAATTGACCGGGTAAGGGCATTTTCGCAGTTTGTAAACTCAGAGAGCCACATTCTCTTAAAACCGGAATACATAACATTCCAATCATTTTGTGTTCAGCGGGCTTATAATTTTGCCGATTCTGGACCCGTTGCAAATTCCGCCGAGAAAATAATTGAATCAGAAGAAAATGATATACTTTTCCTCCGACATGATAAAAACCGCCACCCATATAATCCCCACCCTGCGCTTTTGAGGGTAATGGAAGGGCACAAGGATATCGTCAATAGCGTATCCGTCACACCCGACGGGAAGAGAGCAGTGTCGGGAGGTGGTGATATATTACGGGCAGATTATACCCTTCGCCTATGGGATCTGGAAACGGGGGAATGTTTGAAAATAATGAGTGGGCATACAAGTCAAGTAAATAGCGTATCCGTCACCCCCGACGGGAAGTACGCGGTGTCGGGAAGTATTGATGAACCCTTCCGCTTGTGGGATCTTGAAACGGGGGAATGTTTGAAAATAATGAGTGGGCATACAAGTCATGTAAATAGCGTATCCGTCACCCCCGATGGGAAGAGAATGGTTTCAGGACGTTATGATAAAACCCTTCGCCTCTGGGACTTGGAAACAAGGAAATGTTTGAAAATAATGTGGGGGCATACGTGGAGTGTCACTAGCGTATCCATCACCCCCGACGGGAAGTATGCGGTTTCGGGAAGCGGTGAAGATTTTAGCGTTGGAGATTTTAAAGGAGATGCAACCATCCGCCTATGGTACCTTGAAACGGGGGAATGTCTAAAAATAATGGAGGGGCATACGGATACGGTAAATAGCATATCCATCACACCTGATGGGAAGAGAGCAGTTTCGGGAAGTGGAGGATACGTCCGCAAAAAGGATATAACCCTTCGCCTCTGGGACCTTGAAACGGGGGAATGTTTGAGGATAATGGAGGGACACACGAATATTATCAACTGCGTATCCATCACCCCCGACGGAAAGAGAGCGGTGTCGGGAAGTGATGATAGAACCCTCCGCCTATGGGATATGAAAACGGGGGAATGTTTAAAAATAATGAAGGGGCATACGGATGGCTTCAGATGCATATCCATCACACCCGACGGGAAGAGGGCGGTGTCGGGAAGTGGGGATGAAACACTTCGCCTCTGGGACCTTGAAACGGGGGAATATTTAAAAATAATGGAGGGGCATACGGATACGGTAAATAGCATATCCGTCACACCCGACGGGAAGATGGCGGTGTCGGGAAGTGATGATAGAACCCTCCGCCTATGGGATATGAAAACGGGAGAATGTTTAAAAATAATGGAGGGGCATATAGTTTTTGTCAAGAGCGTATCCGTCACACCCGACGGGAAGAGAGCGGTTTCGGGAAGTTGGGATCAAACCCTTCACTTGTGGGATCTTGAAACAGGGGAATGTTTAAAAGTAATGAGGGGGCATATGATGAATAAGGTCGATTACGTATCAGTCACCCCCGATGGGAAGAGAGCGGTGTCGGGAAGCCATGATTACAACCTTCGCCTCTGGGATCTTGAAATAGGGGAATGTTTGAAAATAATGAAGGGGCATACGAATGATATCAGAAGCGCATCCGTCACACCTGACGGGAAGAGGGCTGTTTCGGCAAGCGGTGAATACAACAGAGGAGATAATACCATTCGCCTCTGGGATCTTGAAACGGGGGAATGTTTGAGGATAATGGAGGGGCACACAAATACGGTCTGGAGCGTATCCATCACACAAGACGGGAAGTACGTGGTGTCGGGAAGTGGGGATAAAACCCTTCGCCTCTGGGATCTTGAAACGAGGAAATGTTTAAAAAAAATGAAGGGGCATAGGGGTTCTGTCAAAAGCTTATCCATCACCCCCGACGGGAAGAGGGCGGTGTCGGGAAGTTGGGATAAAACCCTTCGCCTCTGGGATTTGGAAACCGGGGAATGTATTGCAATAATGCCAATAGGAAGGGGTGTATTGACAATTTCAGATATCCGTCCCGATGGAACATTTGTATGCGGAACATCATCAGGAGATGTCATTATTTTAAAGATTAAAAATATACCAATGGAACCCCCGGTAATAACCCCCGTTAGAATCTGGCTTTATGAAGGATCTGTAGGAGAGGCTTCCAGCCTCGATAAACCATCTGTAGGAAAAACTAACAGCCTCGGTTCTTATTCTGCAGGCGGAGAAGGAAACATCCCCGGAAAATGGGACGAAAACATAACCGCCCTTTGCTTATGGTGCGGGAAGAGATTTATTGTTGACAATCGAATTTTAAATACAATAATGGAAATAAGAAGAAATGCGATTGAAGGGAAAATCAAGACCGGGGCATCCCTTAGACCGTCGCAAATAACCAATATATCAATCCCCGATTCCGCATGGGAAGATCCCCGCCTCCTCTCAAAATGCCCGGTATGCGAAAAATCCCTCCGCTTCAACCCGTTTATTGTTGACAACAGGGGAAGGTAATAAAAATAATTGATCTCTGAATAATGGATAAGATACGGAGAGTTTGTTCGCTGTCCATCTTTGCCCATCTAAAAATAGGTTTGACTCTGGATAGATCGAAATGTAACATTTCAAGTTTTTGATACTTGAAATGCTATTGCTGGGCAGCATCTCATAATAGCTTGCATTTCATGCCAATTTTTTCGGAGGCAAGACGCCACCTGTACCAGTCTTCATTGTTTCTTTTGGGTCAAATTCAAATGGGAACCGGTATCAGTCAACGAATCTGCCGCATCGAGCATGTGACGTTATGGGGGGAGGTTGTAAATTTTGACAGATGGGGATTTAAAAAATAGCCGTCCGGTCTGAACGCTTATATCGAAAAATTAAAAATTGACAAACACATCACCATTTTTGCGGACGAATCTACGGGATCCCTGAGCCTTCAGGTGGATGAGGAGAAGATGCAGGATGGCGCAAAACTCGAAGGCTGCTATGTGATAAAGACGGATCTTCCCGGGGAAGCTGCCGATGCCAAAACTATTCACAAGCGATACAAGGATCTTGCCCTGGTGGAAAAATCATTCCGGACAATGAAAAGCATGCTGGAAATTCGCCCCATTTTTGTTCGAAAAGCCAATCGAACCAGAGCACGATTTTTTGTAGCAATGCTGGCGTACAAAGTCGAGCGATATCTTCGAAAAAGCTGGGCAGACCTGGATATGACCGTGGGCGAGGGAATCAGAATGCTTTCCACGATTACCAGCATTGTGCTCACCATCGGAAATCAGCGAATAGTCCGTGTTCCGGACCCCAACTCCCTCTGCCAGCAACTACTGTCGGGGATCAATGTGGTTCTCCCGGAAATATTACCCCATAAATCGGGAATGCTGACCTGCAAGGAAGTGTACCTCGACACTAGAAAAAAACTACATCAATGTCGCAAGAGTTAAGTAATATCCACGGCTTGAGGCACTATTTCACTGTGAGAATTCTATGGAAAATCCGTTAGATGTTGAATTCATAAAAAACTGAGCTTTTTCTAATAACAGGACTTACTCATTTCCAGGAAAGAAATGCTTAAAACTGTCATCCTGAGCGGAATACGATCTTTACCTTTCCTGAATAAATCCTGGCAAGAACGAGATTAGCATTCCTCCGATTTATTACACAGCGAAGGATCTCTACCCACGTTAAATGATCTTCTACAGGTAATTATTAAATAGATTCTTCGCTATGTAAATCTCCGTAGATCAAGAAAATTCAGTCTTTGAGAAAGTCATTGGAGTAAAGTAAGTCTTTTGTGATCCACTCAGAATGACAATTGCGTAAGTCCTTATATGATAATATGGTTGCAGGTGGATATATTTCCCAAAAAAAGAGTTCTTGTAACGGAAAAGTAATCCTCCCTGCAGTGGAGGGAGTGTAGCGACCGGAACTGCAGGGAGGATGCGGGCGCTCCGGGAATACCTTAGTTGTGTCGAAGCGTTTCGCTGGAATAGGACTTG
>JAIORV010000054.1 GCA_021107945.1 Vulcanimicrobiota bacterium
AACTCAATAATACCCTGAATTTCTTGTTCACAAGATTACCCTCCTGAATTATTTTGATAATTTGTAACTGTTAAATTTAAGCTATTTAGTATTTGTTCAGGCTACCCCAGGATTTGGGTGGAGGCTGGTCTCCTGAGCAGCCTGGTAATGGTATGGAATCGAGGCTGGAAGCCTCTCCTACAGTTAAGGGGTCTGAATAGTTACGTTATTTCTAATAGGCATTATCCTTTTTGATCTGCGGCGAGATGCTACAACCACCAGCATTATTATAGCGGTAGGGGTGGTGTCTCGCCGCCCAAATAATGTTGAAAAAGCTCTGATATCCGTTGTCTGAATACAAATTCTGGCTCAATCATCATTTCTACACTTGTTTTAGTGAAGTTACCGTGCCAGCATGATAGATACAGCATCGGAGTAATAATTTGCAACTGCAATATCAGGTTTGGTGTCTTTGTTGAAATCGGCTGCAACAATGCCGTAAGCCTGGTCTGCCACTGCATAAGTTATCGATGCCTGGAATGTGCCGTCACCATTTCCAAGAAGTATGGAAACATTGTCTGAGCTATAATTTGCTGCTGCAATGTCAGAATCACCGTCGCCGTCATAATCGGCTATCGCTAAATTCCTGGGCTCGTCTCCTGCGGTATAACCTACTGCCGCCTGGAATGTGCCGTCACCGTTTCCAAGAAGTATAGACACATTATCATCGATGGCATTGCCTGATGCAATGTCAGTGTTGCCGTCGCCGTTAAAATCGGCTGTCGCCACGCAGGCAGTCCCGTTTCCTGCAGCATAATTTACCGCCGCAGCGAATGTACCGTCGCCGTTTCCAATAAGCACAGAAACATTGTCGGCGATATAGTTCGCGGCTACAATGTCAGTATCGCCATCGTAATTAAAATCACCTATCGCCACTCCCCGACAACCGTCTCCTGTGGCATAATTTACTGCCGCCACAAATGTGCCATCTCCGTTCCCTAAAAGCACAGAAACATTGTCAGTATTATTATTGGCGCATACAATGTCAAGGTTGCCGTCGCCGTTAAAATTGCCTGGCGTCAGGTAGTAAGGCTGGTCTCCCACGGCATAATTTACCGCCGCCTGAAATGTGCCATCACCGTTTCCAAGAAGCACGGAAACATTGTCATCGCTATAGTTCGCGGCTGCAATATCAGGATCGCCGTCGCCGTTAAAGTCGCCTGTCGTCACATTATAAGGCTCGTCTCCTGCGGCATAATTTACCGCTGCCACAAATGTGCCGTCTCCGTTTCCAATAAGCACAGAAACATTGTCAGTACTCCTGTTCGAGATTGCAATGTCAGGATCGCCGTCGCCGTTAAAATCGGCTGTCGCAACGCCATAAGGCCTTTCTCCTGTTGCATAATTTACCGCTGTCTGGAATGTTCCATCGCCGCTTCCAAGAAGCACAGAAATAGCGTCAGAGTTATAGCAAGTTGTTATAATGTCAAGGTTGCCGTCACCGCTAAAATCATTTACAACCATGCTCTCAATCTGAACTCCCCCAATATAATTTACCGCTGCCCCAAATGTGCCATCGCCGTTTCCAATAAGCACAGAAATATTGTTATCGTTAGAATTGGCGGCCACAATGTCAGGATCTCCATCGCCGTTAAAATCGGCTGCAGCTACACATGAAGGCTCGTCTCCCGCAGCATAATTTACCGCCGCCGCGAATGTGCCATCCCCGTTTCCAATTAACACAGAAAGATTGTCAGAAGAACTATTTGCAGTTGTAATGTCAAGGTCGCCATCGCCATTAAAATCGCTTGCCACCACGCAGCGAGGCCCGTCTCCTGCGGCATAATTTACTGCTGCCACAAATGTGCCATCTCCGTTTCCAAGAAACACAGAAACATTGTCAGAGTTATCATTTGGTGTTGCAATGTCAAGGTCGCTGTCACCGTTAAAATCGGCTGTAATTATATAATAAGGCTCGTCTCCCGCTGCATAATTTACTGCCGCCACAAATGTGCCATCTCCGTTTCCAAGAAACACAGACATATTGTCAGAGTTAGAATTGGCGCATGCAATATCAAGGTCGCCGTCGCCATTAAAGTCGCCCGTCGCTACCTCCCTGACCCCGTCTCCCGCTGCATAATTTACTGCAGCTTGAAATGTGCCATCTCCGTTTCCAAGAAGTACAGAAACATTGTCATCGTTATAATTAGCGACTGCAACGTCAGGATCGCCGTCGCCATTAAAGTCGCCTGTCGTTGCTCCCCTGGGAGCGTCTCCCACGGCATAATTTACTGCCGTCTGAAATGTGCCATTCCCGTTTCCAAGAAGCACAGATATATTATCAGTGTAATAGTTGACGACTGCAACGTCGGGATTACCGTCGCCATTATAATCGCCAGTCGTTACCTTTAAGGGACCGTCTCCTGCCAGGAATTGCTGAGCGGCAAAAAAGCCCCTGTATCCATGTGGTGGAGGATTGGGTCCTGGTCCCGGTGAGGATGTGGGACTGGGTGAAGGTGAAGATGTGGGAGAAGGTGTGGGAGATGTAGTGGGTGTGGGTGAGTATGTGGGTGATGTGGTGGGATGAGGTGTTGGTGTGGGGTCTCCGCCTGTTGTGGTAGTAAGAATAATTCCTCCAGCCCCTGAAATATACCCGTTATTTTGATTGTAAAAGTGAACGCCTCTGAGGATTCTGTTTGTACCTGAAGCCTGAGTTGCCCAATTCCCCTTTCCAGTGGTGGTATGAAGAATGATACCGCCGTCTCCAACTGCCCATCCGTTCAGTGAATCTACAAAGTGAATTCCATAAAGATTACTTTGAATTCCTGAAACCTGGGTAGTCCAGGTTGTCCCGCCGTCGGAAGTATGTATAATCGCGCCACCCGCGCCTGAAGCCCATCCGGTCAATGAATCGACAAAAGAAACACTATAAAGATCCCCGTTGACTCCCGGGCTCTGCTGGCTCCAGGTTGTCCCGCCGTCGGCAGTATATAGCGCAACGCCACTTGCTCCGACAATCCATCCGGTGTTTGAGCTTACAAAACATACATCATACAAAGTTGTTGTTACGCCTGATGTTTGTGAAGACCATGTGCCTCCGGAATCTGCGGAATAAAGTATAGACCCGCTGTCTCCAACCGTCCACATTTTAGACCCAACAGCAAAGACGCTGTGCAGGTTTAGAGAGACCTGCCGGGAATCGCCTTCCTTCTCAGACCAGGTTGCGCCGCCGTCTGTGGTGGTAAGAATCGCTCCTGAATCTCCCACCACGATACCTGTGTTAATATCTGTGAAACAAACTCCATTCAGGTTATTTGAGGATCCGGATGTTTGAGACGCCCAACTGGAACCCGCATCCGCAGTCTTCAGGATAGTCCCCTCGTTCCCCACGGTCCACCCCGTGTTTTCACCTGCAAAGAAGACATCATTCAAATCCTTTGTCGTTCCGGTATTCTGTGATGTCCACCCAGAGGAAGTGGGTGTTGGAGTAACATCTCCTCCACTGTCGCTACCGCCGCCGCCGCCGCCGCATCCTGCTATAATGGCGATAAGCCAAATGAATATGACTACAAAACTTAATAACACCCTGAATTTCTTGTTCACAATAGTACCCTCCTGAATTTTTTGATAATTAGTAGCATTTAAATTTTAGCTAATTCGTATTTGTTCAGACCACCCCGGGATTTGGGTCGAGGCATCCTAAAAACGCTATAAAATCGAGGCTGGAAGCCTCTCCTACAGTTAGAGGTCTGAATGATTACTTTGTTTTGAATCTGCGGCGAGACGCCGCAGCCACCGGCATTGTTATAGCGGTAGGGGTGGCGTCCGCCGCCCAAAAAATGTTGAAAAAGCTCTGACATCCGTTATCCGCATATCGGGATGGGATTTGCTCTCCTAAAGATTCTGGCTTCATCATTATTTCATTTCCCCACTTATTTCAGCAAAATCACCGAGCCAGGATGATAGACACATTGTCAGAGTTTTGATTCGCGGTGGCAATGTCAGGTTTGCCATCCTTGTTAAAATCGCCTGTAGTTATTCCGTAAGGCACTTCTCCCGTTGTATAAAATATCGGTGCCCGGAATGTGCCGAGTATGTTTCCAAAAAGCAAAGAAAGATTGTCATGGCTACGATTGGAAGTTGCAATATCAAGATAGCCGTCTTTGTTAAAATCTCCTGCCACCAAGCTCCGACACCCATCTCCCCCGACATAATTTACTACTGCCTGGAATGTCCCGTTACCGTTTCCAAAAAACACAGAAACATTGTCACTGCCATCATTTCCGGTTGCCATGTCAAGGTCACCGTCGCCATTCAGGTCGCTTATTATCACGCTCTGAGGCGCGTCTCCCGCTGCATAATTTACCACCGCCTGGAATGTACCGTCGCCGTTTCCAATAAACACAGAAACATTGTCATCGCTATTATTAGCGATTGCAATATCAAGGTCGCCGTCGCCGTTAAAATCGCCTGCCGCCGCAGCATTAGCTCCATTTCCCGCGGCATAATTTACCGCTGCCACAAATGTGCCGTCGCCATTTCCAAGAAGCACAGACATATTGTCAGAGGTATAATTGGCTGCTGCAATATCGAGGTCGCCGTCGCCGTTAAAATCGCCTGCCGCCACACTCCGGGGACTGTCTCCCGCGGCATAATTTACCGCCGCCACAAATGTTCCATCACCGTTTCCAAGAAGCACAGAAACATTATCAGTGTTCTTGTTCGGGGTTACAATGTCAATGTCGCCATCACCGTTAAAATCGGCTCTCGCCAGATTATAAGGACCGTCTCCCACGGCATAATTGACCGCCGCCACAAATGTGCCGTCGCCGTTTCCGAGAAGCACAGAAACATTGTCATCGTTATAATTAGCTGTTGCAATGTCGCCGTTGCCGTCACCGTTAAAATCGTCTGTCACTATACCCTGGGGCGCGTTTCCTGCGGCATAATTTACAAATGCTGGGAATGTGCCGTCCCCGATTCCAATAAGTACAGAAACATTGTCAGGATTTTCAATTGAGACTGCAATATCAGTATCACCATCGCCGTCAAAATCGTTTGCCACAATGCTCACAGGCGTTTCTCCTGAAAAATAGTTTACTGCTGCCTGAAATGTGCCATCCCCATTTCCAATAAGTACGGAAACATTGTCAGAGTAAAAGTTCGCGGCTGCAATATCAGCATCGCCATCACCGTTAAAATCGCCAGTCGTAACACAATCGGGGTCATCATCCGCTGCATAATTTACTGCCGCTTGAAATGTGCCATCGCCGTTTCCAAGAAGCACAGAAACATTATCATCGTTCTTGTTCGCGGTTACAATGTCAAGGTTGCCGTCACCGTTAAAATCGGCTGCCGCCAAATCCCGAGGCGAACTTCCTACTCCATAATTTACCGCCGCCACAAATGTGCCATCGCCGTTTCCAAGAAAAATAGAAACATTTTCAGGCCCCCTATTTACGGTTGCAACATCAGTGTCGCCGTCGCCGTTAAAATCTCCCGTGATTATATTATAAGGCTCTTCTCCTGTCGCATAATTGACCGCTGCCTGGAATGTACCATCCCCGTTTCCAAGAAGCACAGAAAAATTGTCATCATTATAATTAGCGCTTGCAATGTCAAGGTTACCGTCGCCATTAAAGTCGCCTGTCGCTACCCCCCTGCAACCGTCTCCTGCTGCATAATTTACCGTCGCCTGGAATGTACTGTCGTTTTTTCCAAGAAGTACAGAAACATTGTCATCTAAATAATTAGCGGTTGCAAGGTCAAGGATGCCGTCGCCATTAAAGTCGCCTGTCGTTACCCCCCTGGGGCCGTCTCCTACGGCATAATTTGCCGGCGTCTGAAATGTGCTATCTCTGTTTCCAAGAAGCACAGCCACACTGTCATCGTTATAAATAGCGACTGCAAGGTCGGGTTTGCTGTCGCCGTTAAAATCGGCAGTCGTTAGCCTTTTGGGGGAGTCTCCTGCCAGGAATTGCTGAGCGGAAATAAAGCCGAAGTATATTTGTGGTTGAGGATCGGGGCTTGGTTCAGGTGTCGGGTTGGGTGAAGGTGAAGATGTGGGAGAAGGTGTGGGAGATGTAGTGGGTGTGGGTGAGTATGTGGGTGATGTGGTGGGATGAGGTGTTGGTGTGGGGTCTCCGCCTGTTGTGGTAGTAAGAATAATTCCTCCAGCCCCTGAAATATACCCGTTATTTTGATTGTAAAAGTGAACGCCTCTGAGGATTCTGTTTGTACCTGAAGCCTGAGTTGCCCAATTCCCCTTTCCAGTGGTGGTATGAAGAATGATACCGCCGTCTCCAACTGCCCATCCGTTCAGTGAATCTACAAAGTGAATTCCATAAAGATCACTTTGAATTCCTGAAACCTGGGTAGTCCAGGTTGTCCCGCCGTTGGAAGTATATATGATTGCGCCTCCCGCTCCCGATGCCCAACCGGTCAACGAATCGACAAAAGAGACACTGTAAATATCTCCGCTGACTCCCGGACTCTGCTGGCTCCAGGTTGTCCCGCCGTCGGCAGTATATAGCGCAACGCCGCTTGCTCCAACAATCCATCCGGTATTTGAGCTTACAAAACATACATCATACAAGTTTGTTGTTACGCCTGATGTTTGGGAAGACCATGTGGCGCCGGAATCGGCGGAATAGAGTATCGCTCCGCTGTCTCCAACTGTCCACATCTTAGTCCCGATAGCATAGACGCTATGCAGATTAAAAGATACCTGGCGGGAGCTACCTTCTTTCTCAGACCAGGTTGTACCGCCGTCGGTGGTGGTGAGAATCGCTCCCGAATCTCCCACCACGATACCTGTATTAATATCTGTGAAACAAACTCCATTCAGGTTATTTGAGGTTCCGGATGTCTGAGATGCCCAACTGGAACCGGCATCCGCAGTCTTCAGGATAGTCCCCTCGTTCCCAACTGTCCATCCTGTGTTCTCGCCTGCAAAAAAGACATCGTTTAGATCCTGTGTCGTCCCGGTAACCTGTGATGTCCATCCCGACGAAGTGGGTGTTGGGGTAACATCCCCTCCACCGTCACTACTACCGCCGCCACCACATCCTGCCATAATGGCGATAAGCCAGGCAAAGATGACTGCAAAACTTAATAATACCCTGAATCTCTTGTTCACAATATTACCCTCCAGAATTATTTTGATAATTAGTAACAGTTAAACTTATACCCATTTTCACAGGTTATCCTCTGCGATCTCTGCGTTGAAAAAAATATTCAATACCCTCACATCCGCTATGCGCTATCCCCTTTCATCATATAAACAGATGTTGTGGGATACGGTATATCGATCCCGCCTTTATCAAGAGCTTTTTTGAATTTTTCATTGTATTCGAACTTGAGCGGCCATTCCAGCGATGGAGCTGCAGTAAAGGAGACCCTCATATTAACAGACGAATCGGCCAGCTCTGTAACGACAACCGCCGGAGCGGGATCTACCGCTATTCTCTCATCTTCTTTCAAAGTGTCAATGAGAATCTGCCTTGCTTTATCTATGTCCGATTCGTAACTGATTCCCATAGGAATATATATATTCGCTTTTTCCCTGTTTGTAAAATTGGTGATTTCTGAGCTTATAGCCTTTGACGCGGGGATTACCAGCTCATAATTCTCTTTCGTCTTCAGGCGGACCGAGCGAAGAGTGATTTTAGTTACTGTCCCGATTGATCCGCTTACCTTAATGACATCTCCCACTTTGAAGGTCTTATCCGTGAGTATCGTGATACCCGATATGAGATTTTCTAATGTATCCTTGGCGGCAAAGCTGATTCCGATGCCCACTACACTGGCGCCGGCTATCAGTGAAGTAACATTAATACCCATCTGTCCAAGTCCGATTATTACTCCAAAACCTAAAACCGTAAACTTTACAACAGACAGAATTAATTGTTGTACGGCAATCTCCCATTTCAGCCTCTCCATTCCGATGCGTACCAGTTTGTTTACGATCTTTTGTATGATTACAAAAGCAATTAAAATAACAACCGCTATTAACAATTTGGGCAAAAAAGCAAGGATTTTGGCACAGTAGCGGCTGACGACATCGTTAAAACTAAAAACCAATGCATATTTGCTCTGAGCCTGACAAAAAAATTGATCGATCATTCTAAGTCCTCCTGATTATTAAATTGTTTTTCCAATTCCATTTTTTTCTCACGAATGTAATTCAGCATCACTGACACTCTGTCAATATTTTCAGAATCCTCGTCCGGAGCATTTTTAAGACACTTTTCAGCCTTTTCCAGGTCTTCAAGAGTACCATAGGGCTCTTCGGAATATATCTCCGCAAGCAACATATATCCAAAAGGATCTTTGGGATTATCATCAATAATTTTTCTTACAACAGCTTCTCCCTCTTCCTTCTTTCCCATCATTATAAATGAATCTGCGATCTGAGCTTGAAGATCTATAATGAAAAGATTTGTGGCATGAGGAAAAGTATCTTTTATATCTTCCACCATCTTGATTCGCTCATCCTGCATGCCAATTTCTCCCATAAATGACAGGAATTCTATAATCCACAATTCCAGGTCCCCCGGTCTGTGAATTTTATGCTCAAGTTCTGTAATATCCCTGATATCGGGTGCTGCAAATTCCTTTAATTCGCCCCATAGCTCGATACTCTTCGTTATTCCCAGTTTATCATTATCCTCAATCATATCGAACACAGAGTCTAATTTATAGACAATTTCTTCAATTGTCAAAATATCATTCGCAAGTCGCTTCTTCAAGATTGTAGCAATTGCTATATAAAGATCATTATCGCCATCCAGGGGATTTTTCTCATTTTTCCTTACCCACTCTTCATAAATGGATTTAACTGATTGCATTCGTTTTAAATCGTCCACAAATTTTTCTTTATCAAAATCAATATTGAATTCCCGAGCCAGGTTAATAATTTCGCCTGTTGGCATTTTTGCTAAGTCATCAAAAATTGAATTGCTTTCATCAATATCAAAATAGTAATCATGAACATCTTCGTCTTCATCGTAAAACTCATCTATTTCTTCATCATCATCTTCATCTTCATCTTCTTCTTCTTCTTCATCGTATGCCTTTTCAGAGTCATTTCTCTCGGCATCTATATCTTCATGTTCCTCCTCTTTCACCGTTTCTTTTTCGATATCAGCTTTATGTGAAGACTCTATCATTTCCGGAGAAATATCTTCACTATCCAGGACTAAATAATCAAGATTCTTTCCTATGCAACATTTCTTATATTTTTTACCACTGCCGCAGGGGCAGGGGGCATTTCTTCCAATTTTTGCCAAATTAAAGCTCCCCTTTTATATGCATTTTTATTTTTTCGAATGCGATAGCTCTGTGACTTATTTTGTTTTTCTCTTCCGGGGGGATCTGTGCAAGGTAAGCTTTCATTTTGGGAAGATAGAATATGGGGTCATACCCAAAGCCATAGTCACCTTTAATATCATAGCCAATCTTACCCTCAAACACTCCATATTCCGTTCTTATATCTTCATCGGAATATATAAGCACACAACAGCAAATAAACTTCGCCCCCCTTTTCTCGTCGGGGACATTTTTCATTCTCTCAAGCACAATTTTATTCCGCTCCTCAAAAGATATAGAGGGGTTAATAAACCTTGCCGACATCAGCCCGGGCTTTCCGTCAAACGCGTCAATTTCAATCCCCGAATCGTCTGCAATTGCCGGTAGTCCGGTGAGCTTGTGATAATGCATTGCTTTTTTTAGTGAATTTTCCCGGTATGTCTTGCCGTCTTCCACAGGTATTGGCAACCCGGAGAAATCTGAAAGGGTTTTAAACATCCGGGCATATTCGCCCATAATTTCTTTAATCTCTTCAACTTTATGTTTGTTGTTTGTTGCCAGGAGTATTTTCATAATAAATGCCCCCGATTAAAGTTTGGATTTTTCTTGTTTTCCCTGCACTTCCCCTTGTGACAAATTTTCTTCCGACAAAAAAACCATCATTAATAATAAAATCCCGACATTTACCGGGATTTTTTATAAAAAATCAGGATAAAAATTAATTTTTGATTACCCCGCCATCAAACCTTTTTAGCTTTCAGGTTGTTTACTTCCGTCCACTTTTCATCAATTTGCCATTGAAGCGCCTTAATATCCTGGCATATTGCGAGTAAATCGGGGTTCGTGAGGTTGTTCCGGGAATATTGCTCATACACTTTTCTTGCGAGGTCTTTCAGCTTTTCATCTTTTTCTTTTTTAAATGTCTTTATATCAGCTTTAACCCGCTCAATCCTGAGAACTCTCTCTGATTTTCTGATGGCATAATCGCGACCGTCCTTGAGTATATCCTTGGTTTTTCTAATCAACTCAGAGCCTTTTTCGTATATTGACACTACAATCAACCTCCCGTCCGTTTACCATAGCTTCTTCCTCGTCGAGCTATTTCCTTTGAAAATAACATTTTTCGTGAATGTTTTTTTGAAAATGTGTTCATTGCAATAATGGTTAAAAATATTGACTGTACAGGAAAGAGGATATTTTTTCACCATTGGATAACTATGACCCGGTTGAATAACTATGACCTGGAAGGGGTTTACATAATAATGAGCGTGACCAAACAATGGCTAACCTTACAAGAAGCAAGTGAAATAACAGGCAAAAGCACGGCGGCGCTTCGCATGTGGATAAAAAGACGAACGGCAAAGGGTGAAACAATACGAGCAAAAAAAGATGAAAGTATTAGTGGTAAATACTGGATTATTCACAGGGATGAACTTGACGAGTTAGTTGAACAAGTTCACCCGGAAGCCGGGGTAGAGAAAACAAGGCGAACTTCGCACGAATCCGTTAACCTTGTAACTCTGGAATATTATGATGAACAAAAGGGGAAGTGGAATAAGGAAAAGGAAGAGTTGCGTTCAGGAATCTTGATGTACCGCTTCAAATTCGAGGAGTTGGATCGAAAGTTGAAATTGTTACCGGCTCCGGTTGAAGTGATTACCTATCGGGTGGAAGAACAGGAAGCGGCATTGGAAGAGAAAAAGAAAGCCCTTCAAGAAAAAGAGAAGGTTCTATCTGATACCCAGACCCAACTTCGGAAAACGGAAGAAGTACTCAAAGAAGTGTCATCCGACAGAGGCAATCTGAAAGATACTCTCCAGGATACGCAGAATGTCCTTCGGGGGACAGAAAAGGAGAAAGAGGGTATATTGTCCCGGTTGGAAGTGGAAAAAGCTTCAAGGAACGAGTTGGAAGAGCATAAACAGAAAGCTGAGAAGGAAGCTGAAGCCACAAAGGAAGAGCTGGCTAAACTGCGAGAAGAGAAAGAAAAGCTGGCAGCCCGGCTCAAAGAGGAAGGAGACTCCCGGCTTCAGACTCAGGCGGAACTCGAAAAAGAAAAAGAAATCAAGGCAAGCCTGGAGACAGTAATCAAATTAGAGAGAGAAAGACCGTGGTGGAAGAAGTTGTTTGGGATGAGTTAAGAGAGAGTAGCAAAGAGTTTTCCATCCTCCATCAGAAATCCTAGATCGTTCCATTCATATTGCGTTGTTTCGCCTGTTGATTTCTGGCGTTTTGTGAGTTGGCCGTTACTGTCATAGTTCAGTGTTTCTGTTGTTGAATCAGGGTGGGTTATTGATGTTAGTTTGTTGTATGCGTCGTAGTTGAATGTTGTTGTTTCGGGGCTTCCGCCGTTTCTTGATACTATTTTCTGATAGATATTTCCGGTGTCTCCGACAGGGTTGTTGTATGAGTATTGGATGTCGAGAGTTGTGAATCCTACTGCGTTTTTCCAGGTTTCCCTTGTCAGCCTGTTCCAGTCGTCGTATTCATAGTCGATGTAAGAGTAGTCTTCGCTTGTTACCCTTGTTATGTTGCCGTTTGCGTCATATTGGTATCCACACGACCTCAAAACATCTCCGCTTTCCCTTTTATGGGTTATCGAATCCAACCTCCCGGCTTCATCATAAGCATATCCAGTCAAAATCTCATTCGGATACTTCACAAGTGCAAGCCTGCTATATCTGTCGTAACCGTAGTAGTATTTATTCCCGAAGAAGTCGGTGTATTCTGTGAGTCGGCTGAGGTTGTCGTATGTGAATTCGCTTTTCTTTTCGCCCATTCCGTATTTCAGGCGGCCTTCGATGTTTCCGCCCTGGTCGGGAGGGATATCGGCGGGTTCGCCCAGGAAGTCCTCGGCGTATTTTACTCCTATGTTTCCCGCTCCGTATTTCAGGGGTTTTACGCCGTATTCGTCCTCGCTGAATTTGTATATGTGGTCGTATTCTTCGCCCTGGCTCTCGCCTATGATATTCGGTGAGCCATACTTCTTGCCGGAGTTGTATTTTGTGCCGAATATGTCGGAGAACCCGGTTGTGAGGTTCGTTATGTCGTAGGCGAATTTGTGCCGATAGAGGACTTTCCCGGTGGAATCAACGCATTTGAGGCCGGAAAGCCTGTCGTTGGAGTCGTATTCGTATTCTGTGATGGTATCGTTGCGGGATTCATCGGCGAAATGGTCTCCCCGGCTGATTGTATTTCCATTTATGTCGTAAGTATATTTCACCGAATCGCCGTTGGGAACCCTGACCTCTTCCATCCTGTCGTCGGAATCGTAGATGAAATGGGTCATCTTGCCCTCACCGTCGGTATGCTCAACAAGATTCCCGGAGCCATCGTGTTGGAATATCTCGGATGTGTTGTC
>JAIORV010000017.1 GCA_021107945.1 Vulcanimicrobiota bacterium
GGTAGCGGAGGTTTTTAAACCTCCCATGAGATTAACCCCCGGATTTATCCGGGGGCATGAAAGGATTCCCCCACCCCTTACCACTCCAGCCACTTCAGTGGCTTCCCATGAAGGAAAGCGGATAACACAGGCAGGACGAATTTTTTCACCGCAGAGATCGCAGAGGATTTTATTTTCAACTCTCACGATTCCAGAAATCATCATCCAGAATGAACCGATATTCCGTCCTCTCTTTGCCGGGATCCGCGGTCCTTATAAAAACCTTCGTCGGACCCGTTTTTGGAATCTCAACGATAAACGTCGCAAGAGTGCGGGATTTTTTTGGGGTGCTGCCGGTTCGCCATATACTGTTATCTGCGCCGTCATTCCGATCCAGGCTTATCTTTATAAAATCCTGCATTGACAGCGGTTTCTCCCGGGAGTCAAGAAGGGCGGAGAGCCTCTTCAACCTGATTTTGCTTGATGTCGATTTCTTCTTATTATTCTTCTCGAATTCCGTCTTTGCAAAATAATGATTGGTATGATACAGAATCCCGTTCTCCGTCTCCTTCACCGAGATTTTTCCGCCGGGGGCAACCTCAATCACGGCAATCTTATGTTTATCGCCTATCATAAAAAAGCAAGGTTTATACCGACTGAAAATTTCCCTCTCCTTCAAGACGGCATCAACCGAGTCAAACTTTGAGAGTATAAGGGTATTTATCGAGAATTTTTTGCCGGGATATTTCCGCTCCTTTTTGGGGATACTGCTTGCCGTGGCGGATACAAGCGAAAGCCCCGTTTCGTTAACCCCGGCTTTCAATCCCGTGCTTTTTCCGTTTTCCTCCCCAAAAATGCCGAAATATCTATAACCGTCCTTCTTTTGCGCCTTCTTGACGACCGTCAAACTGTCAGGTTTCCAGTCCCTGTTCTTGGCGATAATCGTGGAGCTGTCAACGGAAAACTCCCCGGCGGATCCCCATAGAGTACAAGCTCTTGCCGGTGATTCGATGTTGATAAAAAACAGGAACAGAGGGATTAATAATATGTGAAGCATTCTTTTTTCCACTACAATTTTCATCATGTTACCCCGCTATAATCTCGTTATGATAACCTAAAATGCTATTAATATTTATCGGGAGGAACCTTTTTGAAAGAAAGCTCACAGCTTTAAGCCGCTGAAGCGGCTTGAAGTAAATCTATTTCCCCCTAAGCCGCTTCAGCGGCTTAACAAGGAGGAAACCCGCTTCGCAACCAGGGGGCGTGGATGAAACATTTCATAATAAGATTTATCCCAAAATAACCGGCATATTGAGTTGATGTAATACTACCAACTTTGAATTTCTCGAAAATACAAGGGAAACCTTTTCGTTTTCTATATAAAGGTATATAATTGTAGGAGAGGCTTCCAGCCTCGACAAATTGGGCTTCCAGCCTCGATAATATGGGCAAACAGCCTCGATTTTCGCGGCAGGATGCCACTCCTGCAAGCTTACCTCTTCTACCATATCCGCCCTCATTGCGCCCTCTTAAATGGTAATGAAATCAACAATATACAAGATCCGTTTCAAAAGGTTTATATTTTTCGTTGTTGAAATTATTATCAATCAAACAAAACAAGCCAAAGGATGATGATATATGCCTTTCACTCCCTCCGAATGCCCTCACTGCAATACATCCGGGGCCGCCTTAGAACCGGAAAAGGAATACGCAAACAGCTTCAAAACTTTTACATGCTGTTCAACCGAAAAGAAACACAGGATTATATATTTCGAAAATCCCACATATCGCAAACTTTACAAGCGAGTTATCGATAAGATGAAAGCAATATGGGAGATCCGCTTCGAATGGCGATATACAGATCATTCACCGTTCCATTCCACAAGGATTCTCAAGTGGGGGGAAGACCTGATGTTGCCCTTGGAGGAAGCCGGGAATGATTACTCCCTGAAAGCGGAGGAGATGCTTCTATTTGCCCTGGGGGCGTATATGCACGATGCGGCTATGCAGAGGATAGATGACAAGGCGAAAAGAGATATTGAGCGGATCCGGGAGACAAATAATTTCAATGACCGGCTTAAAAAGTTAGACAAGTTATATGACAGTATAAGGGAAAGACATGCCAAGAGGGCTCCCGAAGTGGCTGAGGAGATACTCGGAGAGATTGTGGAAACTGATGATAGCCTTGTAAACCTTGCAGACACCATTTTAGAGCCTCTGAAATTTATATGCCTGTTTCATTCGGGGAAGGATGTAACAAAGATAGATCCCAATCATGATTATCATATAAACCAGAGATTAATAAAGGGAAGCAGGATCAACATGCTTGCCGGGATTCTCCGGTTTTCCGATGAGTTGGATCTATCCCGTGACCGGGTTCCGAACAGGTTCCCACTTGAAAGATTCCCCCTGGGCGCGCTTTCAAGCCTCCATTGGATAAAGCATATTCTCGTGGAGTCCGCGTATATAGACAATCATAGAATCAAGATCAAGTTCTCTTACCCGGAAATTTCAGGAGACAACAGGGAAAGGAAGGAGGACGAATCTTTCTATAAACAGATTGCATACTGGGTGAAATCGAAGCTGGAGATAGAATGGGATTTTATTCATAACAAGATGGATATGATACATGAGGGATCTAGCAACCTTATCACCCCTAGGCTTCCATCGCCCGATTTATATTTAGAAAACCTTTCTTCTGCCCCGCTTCTTCCACAATTCAAATTTTTTGAGGATAGTGATAAAAAGAAAAAAATCCAGTCTGCATTGGAAAATGAAATCAATAATTTATTCAGAAATGAACATTCAATTCCGCCTCGACCTGAATTGATAGATAATGAGGAAATCGAGAGACAAATATTGGCAATCAGCATTGAGCCAATTGAAATTATGAAGTCCATGGGCATTTCAGCATACTTTGCCGGGGAGACTGAATTTGCGGAAAAGATATTGTCAGCGGTTATTGAGAAGAAGAGAGATGATACTGATATCCTCGAGATCCTTGCGGAAATTAATTATTTCAGGAAAGAATATGAGAAAAGCATCAATTTCTGGGAAAGAATAACGAAAATAAAGCCTGATTATCACGAAGCTCTTAATAATATGGGAGTTGCATATGGGGGATTGGGTCAGCATGAAAAGGCAATTGAATGTTATGAGAAGGCATTGAAAATAAAGCCTGATTTTCACGAAGCCCTTTATAATATGGGGAGAGCTTACTGGAAATTGGGAAAGCATGAAAAGGCAATTGAATGTTATGAGAAGGCATTGAAAATAAAGCCTGATTATCACGAAGCTCTTTATAATATGGGGAATGCTTACTGGAAATTGGGAAAGCATGAAAAAGCAATTGAATGTTATGAGAAGGCATTGAAAATAAAGCCTGATTCTCACGAAGCTCTTAGTAATATGGGAATTACATATGGGAAATTGGGTCAGTATGAAAAGGCAATTGAATGTTTTGATAAGGCACTGAAAATAAATCCTGATGCTCACTCTGCCCTTCATAATACGGGTAACGCATATGGGAAATTGGGTCAGTATGAAAAAGCAATTGAATGTTTTGATAAGGCATTAAAAATAAAGCCTGATTATCATGAAGCCACTAGTAATATGGGGAGTGCTTATAATGCTTTGGGTCAACATGAAAAGGCAATTGAATTTTATAAGAAGTCATTAAAAATAAAGCCTGATTATCACGAAGCTCTTAATAATATGGGGGCCGCTTACGGGGAATTGGGGAAGCAGGAGAAGGCAATTGAGTGTTTTGAAAAGGCATTGAAGATAAAGCCCAATTATTATAAAGCAATCGATAACATAGGTGTTATTTATGCAAAATTGAAGCAATTTGACAGGGCAATTGAATGCCACAAAAATGCTTTGGAGTTGAAACCCGGATATCCGAATGCCCTTTATAATATGGCCTGTACATATTCCTTAAAATATGAAAATTCTCTAAAAGAAACACCTGACTCTCCATCCAAATCTGACCTCGGAAACACCCTTGAATATCTAAAAAAGGCGATAAAGACAGATAAGAAATGCAGGGAAATTGCGAAGACCAACCCTTATTTCAATCCAATCCGCAACTTGCCCGAATTTAAAAATCTCACAGAATCCCCGCAACATGAGGATTCAGAAAATTCCTCACCGAAGCCCTCAAGGGTTTCACGCAGAAAAAAGAAAGTGGCCAGGAACGATCCATGTCCCTGCGGGAGCGGGGAGAAATATAAGAAATGTTGCCTTCTTAAAGAAAGAAAATAGAACTCTGCGGTGAAAGCTTATCTCTTCTCTACTTTATACTCCCTGGGCCAGTTTGATATCTCCACCTTCAGGGGATATGTGGTTCTTATGTCGGTGATTTTCATCTGATTTTCACCTGCATAAACCGGTGTCGGATTGGCTGTTTTGTTGATAAATACCGCTGCTGCGTTTAAAATAAGGGCAATTGCAATCACCGTGAGAATGAATTTTGTGTAACCGTCAATTTTGAGATTCATATAAATTCCTCCTTTAAAATAATGCCTGGACTTACGCATTTCCAGGAAAAAAGATCGTAAAATTGCCATTCCTTCACTTCGTTCAGGACAGGCTCTGAGCGGAAAACGCCACCTGACTTGTCATCCTGAGCGAAAAATGATCACTTTACTTTAACAAACAAACCTTTCTCAGGAACGGGATTTGCATATCTCCGATGTAATAACTCAGCGAAGGATCTCCCTTCATGGCGCAAGTATTCAGTCTTCCTTTTTGTGGGGGTGGTATCTTGCCACGAAAATCGAGGCTGGAAGCCTCTCCTACAGTTAGGAGTCTGAATAGTTTCCTCCGGGCGAATGATCTCCTCCAGGCAAATATTCATGAGATTCTTCGCTATGTAAATCCCCGGACACAAGATAATTCCGTATTTGAGGAAGTCATTGGAGTAAAGCAAATCTTTCGTATTCCGCTCAGAATGACAGTTTGCATGCTCAGAATAACAGAATTGGCTATAAAGCTGATTTCAAAAAGTATTGTCTTTTATTCTTTACTCGAAACCTTTCTATTGCGGGAGATTTAATTGAAAGTATGTTTTTTGCCATTTTCTAAAAATGGCTAATATGATATAATGATACACCATGAATAAACGATTTAAAATACTTTTGACAATATTATTTATTTTACTCCTGCTTGTGGGGGTGGTTTTTTATTTTTGGAAAAACGGGATTGAGAGAATGGGGCTTACGGGTATCGGCAGGGAGAAAATCCAGGTCATATATACCGCCGATATGCAGGGGAGTATTCTGGATCTGCCCTGCAATAAGGCCGGGAGTAACCTGCAATTTTATACAATCCCGCAGATTGCAGAAGAAGTTGACTCAATAAGGGAGGATCTGGCGAAAAAGGGCATCGCTCCCATTATAATTGACGGTGGGAACACGCTTTTTGGCGTTGATGATCTCTCGTGGTCCCAGGACGGCGACCCCGCATTTCACCTGTTGAAATCATCCGGTTATGTGGCGATGGCGGCGGGACGGTCGGAGTTTCTCATGGGATCTCGGTGGATTATGGATAAAAAGGGCGAATTGCGAATATTCTCAGGAAATTCTCTTCTGAAAAAGGGGAGGTTACAATTTAAATCCACGCCTCACGATCAAGTCAAAGGCGATTTCTCAAGATCGTTTTCCACAACGGTTGACGGCAGGAAAATTTCTTTCTTCTCCTATTTTGAGCCCCGGGAATCGCCGCTCTTACCGGGAGTTAAAGAGGAATACATGAAAGCCGACTTTGATCCTTCCATCGACAACCTGAACAGGCAGGTTGAGAGCGATGGAGGAGACATAAACATCGTTCTTGCCCGGGTGAATAATATCGGGCAATTTGTGAAGAAGATAAAGGGCGCGCATATTGTAATACCGGGACGCTACCACGATTCACTTCCATCGGGTAAGGTTACAAAAATTGACGGCGTAAATATCCTTCCGTTTATAAATTCCAGATATATGGGAGTCGCCCGGATCGGGATTAATAAAAAGAAAGACGGCAATGTGGATGTGAAAATCACATTTCGCAAGCCTGAGTCAAAAGGCGAGAAAAAAATTGCCGGATTGAAACTCTACCTGGACAAATTTTACAAGAAATACGGCGGGAATTATGGCAAGGTTCATACCGCTTTTTTAGGGTATGGCAACGAGACACTCAAACATACCACCGGCGTCGCCCGGGAAACACCCACGGCATTTGTCATCACCGATATGATAAGGAATTATTCCGGCGCTGATGTCGTCCTGATAAATCTCTTTTCGATAAGGAAACCCCTGTCGGGCATAATCCGGGGGGAGTATGTGGAATGGATTATGCCTTTCGAAAACAAGCTTGTAACGATGGATCTCACCGGGTCACAGATAGAAGAGATAATGAAGCTCAACCTCAGGAGGGACACGAAGTTTATGGTTATGTCCGGCGGTCAGATAAAATACGGTCCCGGAAAGAAGATAACCCTTTACATCGACGGCATTCCGATAGATCGCAAAAAGACATACCGGGTGGCGACAAACGATTACCTCGCAAAAGGCGAAAAGATAGAGTACCGAGCTTTCAGAATGGGGAAGAACGTGCATCGTACCGAAATCCCGTTAAACGGAATTTTCCTGGAAGCTTTATTGAGAAGGCGTTATATCGGAATGCCCCCGGAGAGGGTTGGGATAAAGAGCAGGGAGGAGATTGAGGGGATAAAAGATGTAGATTTAGCTATAAGGGAGGCTGGAAAATGGGGATATTACAACCTGGTATTTAAAATTTCGGGTGATCCAAAAAAGCCTACGGATCTTTATACCGAATGTGTATTAATACCGGGAATCTACTTGTATTGTGGACTTCCGGGGTATGTGAAAAATGATTCATGGATGTTCTTTTATAGTTTTAGCTCCAAGCTCCCGAATTATGCTTTTGACATTCTTTGTTATTCATTATATGCCATGATGGATTACAATATTTTGTTGGATTATGAACGTGAATTCCATATAGGATTTCCACATACTGTAAAGACACTCTTTTGCATGGCGCTTTATCGTCTTGGAGAAACCGCAAAAGCATCCCGAACTCTCAATAGAATTTCAAAACTTTGTCCCTCCGACATACGACTTCGCCGGCTTGCGTCTGCGGTCGCCGGATCAGGTGAGAAAGTCGCTCAAGAATTGCCTGTATGGGCTAAATTTAAGGGGGATTTGAGAAATACCGGGAGATCTTCATCTACAGGCCCCCATTCAAAAAAAGTAAATGTTCTGTGGAAATTCAAGACATTCCACTCAATTAAATCCTCCCCGGCAATCGCAGAGGACGGCACGATATATATCGGAGGAGGCGACGGCAACCTCTATGCCCTTTTCCCTGACGGGAAGCTCAAATGGAAATACACCCTGGGAGGATACATCCTTTCTTCCCCTGCAATTGGAATGGACGGTACAATATATGTAGGAAGCGGAGCCTCCGAGTCGGGAAGTAAGAGGCGGACATTTGGTGATAACAACCGGCGGGTCGGGAGACCCGCCGCTACCCATGCAGAGGGAGGCTCAGGGAGACCCGCCGTTACCCAAATAGAGGGAGCCCCCGGAGGCATGGGGAGACCCGCCGCTACCCAAACGGAGGGAGACCCCGGAGGCATGGGGAGACCCGCCGCTACCCAAATGGAGGGAGACCCCGGAGACATGGGGAGACCTGCCTCCACCCCAACATCTCCCACGCCGGGTAAATCAGGATTCTTTTATGCTCTCAATCCCGACGGGACTGTAAAATGGAGAAAGAAGACCGGTGGATGGGTGGCGTCGTCCCCGCTTGTCACTCCCGGGGGGAATATTATCGTGGGATGTAACGACAGTTATGTATATTGCTTCACATCTGACGGTGATATAAAATGGAAATTCAAAACAGGATCGAAGGTCTTCCCATCGCCTGCCCTGGGAGATGACGGCACTGTCTATATAGGCTCCGAGGATTTCTATTTCTACGCCATAGACAACGAGGGAAAAGAGAAATGGAAATATAAAGCTGACAACAAGTTCTTCTCCTCCGCCGCCGTTGCCGATGACGGCACGATATACACGGGAAACGACGACAGCCACCTTTATGCGTTTAAGCCTGACGGCGGCTTGATATGGAAGAAGAAATTCCCCGCTCCGATAACATCAACGCCCTCTATAGGCACAGACGGCGACCTTTATATCGGTTGCGAGGACGGGAAACTATACAGGATGACGCCGGATCGGGATGTGAAATGGACATTTGACAGGGAAGACGAGTTTTTCTCATCCCCCATAATCGACAAGGACGGATACATCTATATCGGATGCGAGGACAACTATCTCTACTGCATATCCCCGGAAGGAAAATTGGCATGGAAATTCGAAACCGGCGATTATGTCGAGTCAACCCCTGTTGCCGCGCCGGGAGGAAAGGTGTATCTGGGTGCGGAAGATCATTATTTCTATGTGCTGACAGGAAAATAGGAAAATGGATAATGGAAAGCGGAGTCCGGAGGCCAGAACTGTAGGAGGGACGTCCCCGTCCCGATAAAGGGATAACGGAAAATGGAATGCATGATTTTATCTCTAAGGAAATTAGGAAATTAGGAAAGTGTAACGGAGAATGGAAAGTGGATTTCTATTCGCATTTCTCATTTCCCAATCACCATGAAGCCACGGAGTTCACGAAGAATTTAAGAAAATTAAAAAACTCTGCGTTCTCTGCGTTGAAATTAAAAAACTCAAAATCCGGAGGATTTATATGAAAAAAAGCTCCTATAAAATAAATATGCTACTAATACCCATTATTCTTCTATTCTTCATCTGCATTAACAGCAATTCAGCATTTGCCGATGATGATACAAAGCCCCATTTTCCGCCTATTTTAGAAAACGATTCCCGGGATAAGGAAAAGGATCAAATAAAATCTCCTGTAAAGCGCTCTGTGATTTTATTCAAACACAAGGGAAAGTGTTATTCGGGAATCCTTGTCAATCCCACCGATGCGACTAAAGAGAAAAAATACCCTGGCGTACTCCTGCTCCAGATAAAGGACGAAACACCTGAGAACTGGATGGACAGGATGTCGGATTTGTCTTCGGAGGGGTATGTTGTGATGGCGATAAAGTACCGTACTTATGAGGATGTTAAACACGCGCTTCGCAACCTGAGGAACCTGGATATTGTCGATAAATCAAATATTGGCGTAATAGGTGTTCACAAGGGGGCGACCGAGGCGATTCTCCTTGCGATAAGGAACGGGAAAGGTGTAAAGTGTGTGGTGTCGGTATCGGGAAAGCCTCCGTATGAAGTTGTCGGGGAAGATCTTGCAAAGAAGCTCCCCTGCCCTATAATGTTTGTTCATGGCTTGATTGACACGCAGGTTCCGTCCAGCGTCTCACAGTATCTCTACTACAATTGCCTCGATGAAGGAAAGAAGGCGAAGATATTCATCCTCCAGAACGCCCGGCATTATTTTAATGATGCGGAATGGAGCCAGTCACAGATCGAGTTTTTGAAATTCCTGAATCTTTATCTCAAGGGAATACCCGATCCCGATGAGAAGGAAGAGGAGAAAAAAGACAAGTAAAAGGTTTGTTGTGAAGAGATCGAGAAATTAACTTGTTAATTATAGCTTTTAGCTCTTTTTAATAAGCAACCTGGAATGCTAATTATATTTCTTTGTGGGAACCTTCTTCAAAGAAAATTCTCAGTGTTAAGCCGCTGAAGCGGCTTGTCGTAAAGTTGCCTCCCCTCAAGCCGCTTCAGCGGCTTAACAAGGAGAAAACCCGCTTCGCAATCAAGGGGTGTGGATGAAATACTTTTTTATAGAAAGTTTTTCGATACCCTGTAATTTTATTTATCAAGGTGGTTGTTTATATGGTAAATATTTTCAGCTTCGGAAGAAAAAAAGAACCCCGACTTTTTGAAATACTTCTTGAGAGCAATTTCTTATCAAAAGAAAACCTGGATGAGATAAAACAGAGAATTGAGAACGGAGAGCCTTCGATTGAGGATATTTTGCTGGATTATATCTCCCCGGAAGTTCTTCTCCAGACAAGAGTCGATGAGTTTGAAAGAAAATTCATGGCAATTAACCTGATGAAGAATGAAAAACAGTTTAATTCTGAAGATGTCCGGGCGCTCAAAATCCATGACGCCATAAAGTACAGGATTGTTGTCCTCCAGAAAAAGGGACATGGACTGGCAGTTGCAATGGTGAACCCCCACGATGACTTTGGCGCCCATATAGTGGAGAGGGAAACCGGATGCATGATTATGGCGAAGTATCTCTGCCTGGCAAATGACCTGGAACACTTTATACAGAAAATGTATGGCGCCGCAAAGACGATGGAAACAAAACAACAGGTCAGGGAAGAGGAATCATTACCAGGAGTGGATTTTGATGAACCCGATACCGCCATTATGGAAATAGAAGCTGAGGGAATGATCGGGGTTCGCCAGATAGTCGATGCACTAATTCAAAAAGCAATCGACAAGGGAGCAAGTGATGTTCATATAGAACCTACAAGGGTCTCCATGGGAGTGCGCTACAGGGTTGACGGAATCCTCCATAATGACCCGGAAATTGACAGAATCCTGGATATGGAGAGAAGAGACAAACATCTTCATAATGCCATTGTGAACATTATAAAAAACCGTTCCGGTGCGTCAGGAAAGGATATGAGACTCGACGAAAAAGAAAAACCCCAGGATGGGAGGATCTATATTCCACAACTTGACCTGGATCTCCGTGTCTCCATCATACCTTCATTACATGGGGAAAGCGTGGTTGTCCGTCTGCACAATCGCGAGGTGGGGGAATTCTCCCTGGACAAGCTGGGATTTGAGGCCGACGATTTTAAGAAATTCAGCAGGCTCATAAAACTTCCATACGGAATGCTTCTTGTGTCGGGCCCCACAGGATCGGGAAAAACGACAACTCTATATAGTGTGATGCAAATTATCAACGACCCCTCCAAAAAGACCCTGACCATCGAGGATCCCATCGAATACTCGATTGCGGGGGCCATCCAGGCGCAAACTAACCCGGCAAAAGGATTCACATTTGACAAGGGTTTGCGAGCATTTTTAAGGCATGACCCCGATATCATTATGGTGGGAGAAATTCGAGATCCGGCAACGGCATCAATGGCCGTGGAATCCGCCCTCACGGGACATATTGTTCTTACAACCATACACGCCAACGACGCAGTGTCAACAATCCCCAGACTCAAGGATCTGGATGTTGACCCCAGACTTATCACATCCACGGTTATCGCCTCCATGGCTCAGCGACTCGTCAGAAAGAATTGCCCGTATTGCACCGAGAACACCCGCTACTCAACAAGGCTTTACCAGGTCATGAACCGATTCGGTATTGATTATAATGCCGAAAGTATGATGAAAGGCAAGGGCTGCGATCTGTGTAAACATACAGGTTACAGCGGTAGGATCGGCATATTCGAATTGATGGAAATGACTTTCGAAATGAAAGAGCTCATATTAAAAGACGCCACGACCGATGAAATGCTCGTGCTTGCAAAGAAACAGGGCATGAAATCACTCCTGAATGATTCATTGCGCAAAGTAGCCGGCGGGATCACAACAGAGGAGGAAGTCTGGAGAGTGACCCTGGGTGAGATGGGATTGTAATTTATTGTCACTATTCAGACCACCCCACGATTTTGGATAGCGGCTGGTCTTTTAACCAACCCTGATATGGCATAGAGTTGAAATAGAAAAATGGTATTCCTATTTTATCAACCCCAGATTTCTTAAATCGTTTTCAGTCCATCCGGCATCTTCAATCATCCCCTGGAGTGTCTTTCTTCTGAAAGTACCACCGGATTTATGAAAAGAAACCACTATTCTTCTGCCGTCGGGATGCCTGTAAACCAGATGTCCTCCCTTTTTTTTAGTTCGTTTGAAACCGTTTTTCTCAAGAGCTCTTATAAATTTTTTCGTTGTAATTTGTTTTAATTCCGGTTTCATATGGCAACCGCCACCGATGGAGTATCAAATGCCATTATTTTGGTTAACTCGGATTCAACGGGTAAACTTTCTCCGGATTCAATCATATCCTCGACATAAACCAATACAGCTTCCTTGACATTATCGACAGCTTCTTTCCGGCTTTTTCCCCATGTATGACACCCTTTAAGGATTGGACAAAAAGCATGAAATCCGTCCTCGTCAGGTTCAATTACTACTTGAAATATATAAGTCTTCAATGCTTCCACCTCCCGGTTTATCCCTATTGATCTTAGAATAGCAGAAATAATCATCAAGTCAAGTTAAAATTATCGTAACTATTCACCGCAGAGGTTATTAAAACAAGGAGAATCCCGGATAAAATCTCTGCGATCTATTGCCAATAAATGAGCGAATCGAAGATGATACAAAGGACTATCTAAAACCACAGAGGGCA
>JAIORV010000015.1 GCA_021107945.1 Vulcanimicrobiota bacterium
AGAGGAGATCCTTCGCTGTGGAAGACATCGGAAGTAAGTAAAATACATTCTTACCGGGATTGATCGAATAAAGTAAGATGATCTTTTTCCGCTCAGAGCCTGTCCTTGAACCCTTCGCTCCGCTCGAGGGCAAGCTTCGTGAAGAAATGACATGGTGGTGGGATCCGAATAGTAATAAATATTTTTGACAGGAAACATGTGCACCCAAAACATATCATATAAGTTCTCAGGACACTACTCAAAAGTTCTGATTAATCAAGCTCGGTCTTCTTTTCTTTCTCTTCAACCTTCTTTTCTTTCTCTTCAACCTTCTTTTCTTCTTCTTCAACCTTCTTTTCTTCCCCTTCAACCTTCTTTTCTTTCTCTTCAGTCTTCTTTTCTTCCCCTTCAACCTTCTTCTCTTCCTCTTCAGTCTTCTTTTCTTCCCCTTCAACCTTCTTCTCTTCCTCTTCAGTCTTCTTTTCTTCCCCTTCAACCTTCTTCTCTTCCTCTTCAACCTTCTTTTCTTCTTCAAGTTTCTTCAAGACAGGCTCCAATTTCTCCATCTGCTCCTTTGCATCCCTGTCAAAAGAATCTTCTTTGAGGATCTTTTCAAAGCATTCTTGCGCCTCTTTAAATTTCTCTTCTTTTACCAGTAACAACCCCTGAAAATATAATCCCTTGTCAAAATCTTTCTCGATATTGAAAACTTCTTTAATATGCTCTTGAGTCTTCTTATAGTCCTTTTTGTCATAAGCTTTAATAATCTTGAAAGTTACGGAATAAACCGAGGGAGCGTTAAGGTCTGAGGCGCGTTGAAAATAGCTGTAAGATTTTTTCTTTTCCCCCATTGCTCTGCAAGCCCATCCTGCCATGAAGAGATATCTGGGTTCCATATTCTCTATACTTGCCGCCCTTTTGAAATTCTGTAGAGCTTTTTCAAACTCGCCCCTGTTATAACAGACAATACCCAGGTTCCCAAAAGCCGGTGCGAAATTCTTGTCTTTTAAGGTTGCGTCATGGAACTCTTTTGAAGCTTTCACAATATCTTTTTTGTTATAATAAATAACGCCAAGGGCATAATGGGCGGTTGCCAGTTTGGGATTAATCCTTATCAGTCTATTTAAAGTCTTTTCAGCCTCATCAATTTTGCCTGCATCCATCTGAGTCGCCGCAAGGTGGATGTAACCATGCTCCAATTTTTCATCAATACTGATCACTCTCTTGAATTGCTCCTCTGCTTTATCATATTCTTTCAGCATCCTGTAAGACACGCCCAGCAGAAAATGAATATCAATACTGCCTCCGTCCTGCTCAATAATGTTTTCAAGTATTTCTTTTGCCTTTTGATAATTTCCACCCTTAATAAGAACATGGGCGCGCTTGATTCTCTCATCATTTCTTGCAAACGCCTGATTTATTGTAATAAGGAAAAAAATCAATATCAACAGCGCAATAAATCTGTACCTTTTCATTTCATCCCCTCCATAAATACAAGAAGTTTATTCCGGGATTTCATTAGTAGAAGGCATATTTCCGTCAGATGGGTTGTTCATGGATAATGCGTCTAGGTTCGGATGTCCCAGGAATTTGATTCCAAAAATCTTGAAGATTTCACGCTCAATCAGATCCGCTCTGGCAAAATGGGAATAGAGTGAGGGAATCAATTTTTCTTTCGTTTTGACATTGACAACCAGGATTCTTCTCTCGTGACGGAAGTAATAAAGGAGAGAGAGTTTATCTTCATCTTCACGATGTATTGAAAGAGTTAAAAAATCTGCGTCAATTTCCTTTAACTTCTTTATTGTAACTTCAAACTGATCTAAGTCACAATCCATTGCAACAGAACTGTTCCGCCCATTTTCCTTTTCAATTTCTTCCATTTGGAGCACCTCCCTCACTTATTGTATATGGGATCCGATCTGAGATTATAAAAAGCATGTATTGACTACGGAGGCACGAAGTTCGCGAAGAATTTAAAATCAAAAAAGCTATGTGTCCTCTGTGACTTCGTGGTAAAATTAAACCTTACTCATACTACTTTAAAAGTACATTTTTTAGTTATCCTCATCTCCGTTCTCCGTAATCCATAATCCATAATCCGTCCTTCGTTTTCCTTTTTTTCTTATCAGGGAAGCCACTGAAGTGGCTGGAGTAGTAAAAGGTGGTGGCTTCCTTTCGTTCCCCCGGATGAATCCGGGGGTTATTCTCATGGGAGGTTTAAAAACCTCCGCTACCTCAATGGAAGTGGGAATCGAAAAGCAGGAAACGAGATCCGTAATCCGTCCTCTTGCCTCCATAATCCGTTCTCCGCAATCCGTTATCCGCGATCTTTGCGGCGAATAGTGACCAATCTCTTTATCTCCTTAATCACATCTTTGGGCACCCCGGGGTAGCCTGGATAGACTGAATGTCCTCCTCTTGACCCATGATAATCGGTACCTGCCGTTACAAGCAAGTTATGCTTTTTTGCAACTCTTACAAAGTAATCTATCTGCAGATGAGAATGTCGGGGATAATAAGCTTCAATTCCCATCAAACCCGCTGATAGTAATAACGGAAATTTACCGTCAAAATCCTTCATCAACCCGGGATGAGCGAGAACAGGTATTCCTCCAGCCGAGAGAATAAGCTTCACAGCTTCCTTCGGCTTTATTTTTTTTCTCGGTACATAGCAGGGAGCATTTGATCCGATATATTTCGCAAATACCTCTTCAAAATTCGAAACAATTCCCATCTCAAGCATTGCCCTTGCTATATGAGGTCTCCCGATTGATTCACCCTTCGAGAAAACCCTGACCCTCTCAATACCCGGGCTAACGTTAAATTCCTCAAGCTTATCGAGCATCCTCAGACATCTCTTCTCTCTTTCCAATCCCAGTTCTTTCAGAGTTGCACAAAAGCTCTCGTCTTCCGGATCGATAAAATATCCCAGGATGTGAATCTCATCACGATTTACATCAGTATTTAATTCAACCCCCGGGATAAATTCCATACCATAACCCCGCGCCGCCGTCATAGCTTCTTTCAATCCGGAGATTGTATCATGGTCGGTAACAGACAAAATACTCACTCCAAGCTTTCCTGCCCTGGCAACAAGCTCCGTAGGAGTAAGAATGCCATCAGACGCAGAAGTATGGGTATGAAGATCAATCATATTTATTCCTTCTTGTCGGAAATTTCAAACCCATCATATTTTTTAATCATAATCTCTGCAAGGTGAACAAGTGTCCTTACGCCGACACCTGTTCCTCCTTCCTTGGGGAGGTATGGTTTTTTGAGATAGGGAGTCCTTTCTCTTTCAATCATCGCAGTTCCGGCAATGTCAATGTGAACCCAGGGAGTTTCATCCTCGACAAATTGTTTCAGGAATATGCCTGCAGTACATGCGCTGGCGGATTTTCCTCCCAGGTTTTCCATATCCGCTACATCAGAATAAATCTGTGCGAAATAATCATCATACAGGGGAAGATGCCACATGTTTTCGGCGGCTATCTCCCCAGCTTGCTTTACATAATCAATAAGTTTCTCATTATTTCCCATAATACCCGATGCAATACATCCCAGGGCTATAACACATCCACCGGTCAGTGTGGCAATGTCAACAATAAACTTTGCTCCCGCCTCTTTCGCCATTGTGATCCCGTCTGCCAATGCCAGTCTTCCTTCGGCGTCAGTATTGAGAATCTCGATTGTTTTCCCGGAATATGATGTGATGATATCCCCTGGTCTATAGGCGGTTCCCGACGGCATATTTTCGGTCATCGGCATTATTCCAACCACATTGACGGGTAATTTCAGTTTTGCAATTGCGGACATTGCACCCAAAACGGCACATGCCCCGGAGCAGTCGCTATACATTCTATACATTCCCTCGGCAGGCTTTATGCAAAGTCCACCGGCGTCAAAAGTTATTCCTTTTCCGACAAATCCTACGAAAGGCTTTCCCGGGTCTCCCTCATATGTCATCTTGACAATCTTTGGAGGTTCCTTGCTGCCCTGTGCAACCGCCAGAAATGCGCCGACTCCCATTTCCCTGAGCTCATCCTCTTCATATACCTTTATCTCAATGCCAAGTTCCTTTGATATTTTTCGGGCCTGTTTTTCAAAATATGTAGGAGTCATTATATTCCCCGGCTCGTTGACCAGGTCCCGGGCAAAATTTGTTGCCCTGGCAAGTACCATGCCTTTTTCAATTCCGCTCTTTACAAGCTCAACCTCTTCGCTGTTTTTAGCAATAATTGTAACCTTCTCAATAGGCTCCTTGGGGGAAGTTTTAGTTACATGTCTTTTAAAGTGATAGAGCCCCATTATGAGCCCCTCTGCTATATACTGAGCCGACATTCTGGGATCAATTCCAAGTCCTGTGAAGCTACTATATGCAATATTCTTGCATTTGATTCTTCTGAGTATCCTGGCAGATCTTCCTGTCATCGATCTGATCTTGTCAACATCAAAATCCTTATTCTTGCCAAGTCCCATTATCAGGAGCCTGGGAGCTTTGATATCCGTTGTGTGAATAAGTGTGAACTCTCTGTATTTGCCGCTGATCTCACCACTTTCAATCAAGCGGCTTATCATTCCATTCATTTTCTCATCGAGACTTTTCAATTCACCGGCAGGCTTTACATCGGAGAACGTGAACATTACGACTGCATCTGCTTCAATATCTTGTGGTTTGGTTTTAATGGTAATAATTTCCATTTCTGTAACTCTCCTTTTTAGAATTAGTTTTATTTATCTAATCAAAATAAGCTGCTATAGCTATTAATGACATGTTTTTACCGCAAAGACTACAAAGGTCTAAAAAAAATTTCGCATGCCCTGGCGAAGGCCGGGGTTCTTTGCAGATTTGCGATTTTACTAAGAATCTAATAAAAACGACATTACTTATTGAAAAAAGCTTAAGCTATTTCTAATAAGTATTATCCTTTTTGATCTGCTTTAATCTGCGGCGAAACGCCGCAGCTACCGACTTTGTTATTATGGTGGGGGTGGCGTCCCGCCGCCCAAAAAACAAGACATTATTTTGTAAATAAAGCTTATTTATCAACTCAGACTATTTAATTATGCAAGGGGTAGTTGCCTCTTGCCGCCAAAAATTCACTACTACTTTTCACGAAAAAAAAGAAAAGACCTTCCGGTCTATAAAAAGGGACTAAAAAGTTTTTATTATTAGAACCTTCCGTGCCTTGGCTCAACAATAAGCCTTATTGCGGTTCTTTCTACCCCGTCAATCTGGATTTCTGTAAAAGCTGGGATACAGATTAAATCCACTCCGCTAGGCGCCATAATTCCTCTGGCGATAGCGACTGCCTTGACTGCCTGATTAAGCGCTCCCGCTCCGATAGATTGAAGTTCACAAGTTCCCTGCTCTCTCAAAACTCCTGCAATAGCACCCGCCACAGAAGTCGCCTTTGATTTGGATGAAACTTTAAGTACTTCCACTAGTTAGTGCCACCCCCTTGCTTATATTTTTTTAAAATACATACCCTTTGAAAGTTTTACACATCCGGTTATTCTCCTGCATTTTAGTGGTCGAATAGTCCATTAAAAAACAATTATTTGCGGGTCTAAAGATCCGCGATATGTGTCGGTTATGGGAATAAATAAGACCTTACCCATAACATTAATGAACAATCATTTACCGGGTAAGGTC
Organism: Vulcanimicrobiota bacterium; assembly: GCA_021107945.1. Taxonomy (GTDB): domain Bacteria; phylum Vulcanimicrobiota; class JAJTBE01; order JAJTBE01; family JAJTBE01; genus JAIORV01. Next base: position 5,639 of record JAIORV010000015.1, read on the forward strand.
TCAGTCGTTATTTATTTTGCGTACTCAACAGTCCTTGTTTCTCTGATCACAGTAACTTTGATTTGTCCCGGGTATTCGAGTTCTTCCTCGATTTTCTTGACAATATCTCTTGCCATTCTTGCCGTCTTTGTGTCGTCGATCTGGTCGGGTCTGACCATGATCCTGACTTCCCGTCCTGCCTGTATGGCATATGATTTTTCGACACCTTCAAACGAGTTGGCGACGTGTTCCAGTTTTTCAAGTCTCTTGATATATGTTTCCAGTGTTTCTCTTCTTGCCCCTGGTCTTGCCGCCGATATTGCATCTGCGGCCTGTACAAGTATTGCCTCGATAGTTCTCTGCTCTTCATCCTCGTGATGTGCGGCGATAGCGTGTACAACCTCCGGGGTTTCGTTATATTTTACCGCGTACTTGGCACCGATTAAGGCATGGGGTCCTTCTATATCAGAGTCAAGCGATTTTCCGATATCGTGCAATAACCCCGCACGTTTGGCAATTCTCGGGTCAATACCCAATTCAGAAGCGATCGTTCCTGCAAGAAATGCAACTTCAATGGAATGTTGTAGCACATTCTGGCCGTAACTGGTTCTATATCGCAATTTTCCCAGAACCCTGACAATTTCGGGATGAATTCCGGTGATTCCAACCTCGAAAGTCGCCCGTTCACCTTCTTCCCTAATCTTCTCTTCCATTTCTTTCTGGGCTTTTTCAACCATTTCTTCAATGCGGGCGGGATGAATCCGTCCATCTATAATTAACTTTTCCAATGCCATCCGGGCAACTTCTCGCCTGATGGGATCAAATCCCGAGAGAATAACCGCTTCCGGCGTGTCATCTATGATCAAGTCGATGCCGGTCAAACTTTCCAGCATACGTATGTTTCTGCCTTCACGCCCGATAATACGGCCTTTCATCTCGTCATTGGGAAGTGAAACCACCGATACCGTGCTTTCCACCACTTGATCCGCCGCCCATTTCTGGATGGCGGTAGTAATAATCATTTTGGCGATACGATTCGATTCTTCTTTTACCCGCTCTTCATTTTGCTTCACTCGCAAAGCCAGTTCCATCTGTAACTCTCGCTCCAGGTCTGCAAATAATTGAGCCCGGGCCTCTTCCTTTGTGAGTCGGGCAATTCTCTCGATTTCTTGTTGCTGTTTCCCTTTTATTTCGAGAGCCTGTTCCCTTATCTTACGAGTCTCATTCTCTTTGTGTTTTATACCTTTCTCACGCCGGTCGAGATTATCGCTCTTCTTTTCGAGATTCTCTTCACGACTCATTAGTCGTCTCTCAAATCGCTGAAGTTCCGACCTTCTATCCTCACGATCCTTTTCAAGTTCGGATTTCAACTTCAGGTTTTCCTCTTTCGCCTCGAGGACCATAGTTCGCTTTATATCATTTGCTTCTTTTTTGGCATCTTCGATGATTTTTCCGGCAGTTTCCTTTGCCTCACCGATTTTTTTCTGCTCGAAATGCCTTTGGGTAAAGTAGCAAACAACAGCTCCCATTATCATACCGACAATGGCGCTGATAATAATGATCGGAATCCCTATGGTTATCTCACCTCCATATTCAGTTTTAAGTTGTGCACTTATCACCCACTATTCAAGTAAAATTCTCGATATATTGGATCACTAATTAACTGTGTGAGTACGCTTATCACTAACAAATATTGTATAGTTTTTTTTCACATATGTCAACCCGATGACTTTTCGCAATTCTGAACTCGGGCAAGTTTCATATAGTTCAAGATTTTTTCAAGATAAAAACCTTTCCTTTGCAAGTATTGGATTATTTTATCTTCTCTCTTTCCCAACTCCAGCTTTGAAAGGATTATTTTCAGGATTATGTCTTTTTCAAGATCCTCAGAATATTCATCTGATGATATATCAATAATCTCCCTGGACACACCTTTTTTACGTAACTCATAAAATATACGAACGGGGCCCATCTGTCTTATTTTCTGACAATGCCTTATAAAAGATCGGGCAAATTCAAGATCGTCAAGATAATCAAGCTCCAGGAGTCTGTTTATAACGGAATCTATTACCTGTCCGTCAAAATTTTTCCTCAGAAGCTTTTGTCTCAATTCATATATGGAGTGATCTCTTCTTGCAAGAAACCTGTAAGCGGAATTGAGCGCCTTTTTATATTCTTTGTTATTGTTGTTTTCACGATTCATTTTATTTGGACTTGCGATTATGGTGGATGAGGGGATTACTTCCTTCCTCCGGGTGAATCCGGGTTATAATATCATGAAATTATGTCCTGAATCCTGATTTTTATAATTCCACCCAATTTTTTTCTTCGATATTGTAATATTTAATCCTCTACCTGATTTATTCGTGTCCTTTAAGAATACCCACAATATCATGGAAGCTTCTTTTTTTCGCCAAGTTCAATGGGGTTTGTCCCGCATCGTTTTTTATATCCGGATTTGCTCCCGCTTCTATAAGCATTTTGACTATCTCCGGGTGTCCTATCGAAGCCGCCTCGTGCAGGGGAGTGCTTCCATGCAGACTTCTAATATTTACATTTGCCCCATTTGATATCAAGGTACCGGCGACCAAACTTCTTCCCTTAAGAGACGCTTCATGGAGAGGGGTTCTGCCTTCTTTGTTCGTTGCATTGATTTTGGCGCCACTGGTTAACAATAATTCCGCAACTCTTGCATGAGCATTGAAATACCGTGGTTGATGAGAAAAAGTACCATTTCCCCGCCTTCCGCGAGGAGCTGTAGAAGTTCTTCCTCCTCTTTTCCAGTTTGTATCATCCATCCTTTCTTTACCCTTTCTGAGAGAGGAAGGTTCCATTTTATTCCGAGAACCGGCACCCATGTTTGTAGGTAAAAAGATTCTCTTTATCTCTTTCCCTCCCTTACCGGCAGACCAATGAAGTGCGGTGTCTCCCAGGTTGTTTTTTAGATTCACATCCGCTCCCCCGGATATTAACTGCTCCACGATTATACTTTTTCCCATAAACGAAGCCCAGTGAAGAGGGGGACTGATCTTCTTCTCCCGAACATTAACTTCCGCTCCACTTGATAATAGCAATTCTACAATCTTATTTCTATTTGTCAGAACAGCCATATGAAGAGGCGTCATTCCTAAATTCCCCATCATATTAACTTTAGCCCCCCTGGATGACAGCAATTTGACAACCTCGGTGTGTCCCCTGAAAGCAGCCATGTATAACGGTGTTCTGCCCGCGATATTCTTCAGATTGGGATTCGCACTTTTTGAAGGGTCTTTATTCCTGCCTGTTTCATCAGGCAGAAGAACATTTATTACCTCTATATTAGCGTTGTGTGCCGCCCAATGTAAAGGAGTTTTGCCCTGCTGGTTTTTGATATTGACGTCAGCACCGTTGGAAAGAAAAATTTTCACTACCTCTTCACGCCCCCAGAATGAAGCAAGATGTAATGGAGTATCAAGGGTAAATCCTCCACCTTTTACATTTATTTCGGAACCTGATTGAATGAGTAATTTTACAAGATCCACGTTTCCCTTCATACTTGCCTTGTGAAGTGGTGTCCTGTAGAAGTTATTCTTAGCGTTGACATCTGCGCCTGCAGACATGAGAATTCCGGCGGTGTCTGCATCTGCAGAGAAGTAGAGCGGTGTTTCGCCCCCATTGTTTTTGGCTTTGACATTTGCGCCACTGGATATCAGGAGTTGAACAATATCGGTATTTCCATTTAAAGATGCCCAGTGAAGAGGCGTCTCACTGCCGATACCGGCTAAATTCACATCGGCTCCTTTTGATAATAAAATTTCAACTGCTTCTTTATTCCCCTCGAAGGATGCAATATGGAGAGGAGTTTCATTTTTACTATCCCGGGCGTTGACATCTGCACCTTTTAGAATAAGCAGGTTGATGACATCGACTGCTCCGAAAACCGCCGATAAATGAAGGGGAGTTTTTTCCGACTCGTCCCCTGTATTGATTATAGCTCCATGAAAAATAAGCAATTTCGCTGATTTTTCCCTTCCCTCAAAGCATGCCTTATGAAGAGGCGTTTCCCCCTTTTTATTTCTTATATTTACATCCACGCCCTTTTCAAGAAGAAGTTTTATCGCTTCATCTCTGCCCCAAAAAGCGGCGGTGTGGAGTGGTGTATCACCGTCTTCCTCTTCCGACATTATATTTATATCCGCTCCGCTATTTACAAGGAGCTTTATTATTTCTATATTCCCTGTTATTATCGCTTGCTGAAGTGGTACAAGTCCATCTCTGTCCGCCTTATCAATCAATCCGTTTTCCACTATTGACGGATTCTTTTTGAGAGTCTTAAGAGTCTTTTTTAAAGTATGTATGTCATTTTGTCTTATCTGTTCAGGTATGCTTTCTTCGCTTTTTTGAGAATCTTTTTTCAGAGCGAGAAAAATTCCTCCAACAATCAACAGGATTACAACGACAATAACAATGAAATATTTTTTCATTTTCCTACCTTTTTGAGGAGAAACAGTAGATCAGTTATATAAATACTCTTTATGAAGATATTTAACTTGACTTCCTCTTCCACCATTATAATATTACTACATAATATTACTACCCTTTTTTATTGAGTATCGGAACATAGTCGGCAGGGTAAATTCAACTCTTGCTCCGCCCTTAGTGCTCATTCTTTTCTTCATTGTCAACTATGAGGATCTCATTATTTCTATTGCCTGCCACATATGCCAGATGCTTTCCGTCCGGGCTTAATACCGGGAATGTCAAAATTCTCAAGTACTTCTTCCCTTCCATTTGAATTTCTTGATATTCAACATTGTAATACCATTGAATTTGACATTTAATAATGATGTTTTTTTATAGAAATCCTCAGCAGTGTCCATTCAGGCTTCGTTCTTGAGTTAGTATCCGCTCATTTGCCTGAAAGTATCTTAACGACTTCCGTATTACTATTTATAGACGCTTCATCAAGTGGAGTCCTGCCCCTCTTGTTTTTTGCATTCACATCCGCTTTGGCCTGAACAAGCAATTTGACAGCTTCGACAAATCCATAGCTCGCCGCGTCATGAAGTGCAGTGCCACCTTCCTTGTTTTTATGGTTTACATCCGCGCCCTCCCGAATTAATATCCGGATGACATCAGATCTTCCACCGGAGGCGGCATTCTGTATAGGTGTTCTGCCGGGCTTGCTCTGGGCGTTGACATTTGCGCCTTTCGAGATGAGAAGTTCCACAATTTCAATATAGCCGTTGGAGGATGCCCAGTGAAGGGGTGTTCTGCCCTGCCTGTTCCTGATGTTTACGTCAACTCCCCCGGAGATTAAAACTTCAGATACTTCCTTTCGTCCCCAAAATGCGGCAAGATGAAGAGGTGTGGTTCCTGTGAATCCTCCACTCCTTGCCTTTGTATCGGCTCTTGCTTTTACCAGCATTTCTGCAACTTTACTACTGCCGCTTAACACCGCTCTGTGGAGCGGAGTCCATCTTCGCCTGTTTTTTGCGTTAACATTTGCTCCTTTTGACATCAATATTTTTGCCACATCAACGCTTCCGGCGAACGCCGCATTATGAAGGGGAGTAACCCGGGGTCTGCTTAGTGCATCCACATCGGCTCCGTATGAAATCAGAATCTTTGCAACATCATTATGATCTCTGAATGCTGCCCAGTGAAGAGGGGTTTCTCTAAAATTACTTCTTGCATTTACATCGGCGCCATTGGAAAGAAGCAGATTTACCGCTTCAGAATTTCCTTCAAAAGAGGCATCATGAAGAGGAGTCTCATTGTTGTTATCCCTTGAATTTATATCCGCACCTTTTGACAACAGGAATTTCAGATTCTTTATATTGCCGTTTGAAGATGCCTCATGAAGCGGAGACTTGCCCTCATTGTCTTTCGTGTTGATGCTTGCTCCTTTTGAAACAAGATGTTCAGTCGCTTTTTCCCTGCCTTCAAGTATCGACAATTGAAGAGGTGTCTTTCCGAGATTATTTATTACCTCAATATCAACATTTTTCGATAATAACAAATCAATGGCATATATATTTCCCCAGAACGCCGCCACGTGCAACGGTGTATCGCCGTCCTCATCATCTGTTTTCGCGTTTATATCGGCGCCGGAAGATATAATGATATCAACCGCTTCTTTCTTACCGGAGATTATAGCTTCGTGAAGGGGAGTTAATCCATCCCTGTTTGTTGTTTTAATAATTTGGGGATTATTCTTTATTACAATCTTCAGGGAATCTAAATCGCCTGACTTTATTATATTGAATATATTTTCCTTTCTTGTTTCCGATGGCTTTTCACGGCTACATCCTGAAAAAACCGCTATCGCCAGGAATATGAAAAATAATAAAACATAAGATTTTCTCATTCTCACCACTCCATCCAAAACCAATATGACAGGCAAATTCAACCTCAATAAATATTAATCTATTTTACATTCTCTTCAATCTGACAACCTTCCTTCACAACACATATCCCACTGTTAAATATTATTTGGGTGCATTTACTTTTTGTCAAAGGTTCAGACGTAATTATTCAATCCCCCGGGGCTTCTTGTCCTTCTGAGCGGATCAAGAAAGACTTGAGCATGTCATTCTGAGCGGATCACGAGAGAATAACTTTACTTCTATGATTTTCTCAAAGACGGGATTATCTTGATCTACGAGGATTAACACAGCGAAGAATCTCAACCCCCGTGGCATGGAGGAGCAAATATTAATAAGAATGATTGTTGTGAGGAGAA
>JAIORV010000031.1 GCA_021107945.1 Vulcanimicrobiota bacterium
TGAAATCGGGTGTTGTCTTAAAAACTCGAAAAGTATATAAATATTATGACATAAGGTTATAAGGCAATTAAAGATAGTAATTCAATCGCTTTTTTGACAAATTGAGTGATTTAATTAAAAGATGTCAGGCGTGCGAAATCTAAGAAATAACTATTCAGCATCATCGTTTTAAACTCTGCGTTCTCTGCGATGAATAGTAACAATATTTGAAGGTGATTTGAATGTTCGATGTTTTAAAAAAGATAAAAAGTGTGTTTGATCCCAATGAGTGGGAGTTAAAAAAACTCAGGAAGCATCTTGAGAAGGTCAACGTGCTCGAGAAGGAGATGGAAAAGCTCTCCGACGACGAGTTGAAAGCGAAAACGGGCTATTTCAGGGATCTCCTCAAGCAGGGGATGACCCTGGATGATATATTGCCCGAGGCTTTTGCGGTTGTGCGGGAAGTCGCCCGCAGAACCGTGGGGATGCGCCCTTATGACGTCCAGATAATCGGCGGCGTTGTTCTGCACCAGGGTGGAGATGATTCGCTCAGGGGAAGGATCGCCGAGATGAAAACCGGTGAGGGAAAAACACTTGTCGCCACATTGCCCGTTTATCTCAACGCACTTACCGGCGAGGGAGTCCATCTTGTTACAACGAACGATTACCTTGCGAAAAGGGACGCGAGATGGATGGGTCCCGTTTATCATTTCCTGGGGTTGACGGTGGGAGTCATCCAGCATGACACTGCCTATCAATACGACCCGGATCATCTTGTGGGAGACGAGTCGCTGGATATGCTTCGTCCCATACCCCGGAGGGAAGCTTACCATTCCGACATAACTTATGGAACCAATAATGAATTCGGATTCGATTACCTGCGCGACAATATGGTAATGGAACTTGAAGAGCGTGTGCAGCGTGAGCTTGTTTATGCCATTGTTGATGAAGTTGACTCCATCCTCATAGATGAGGCGAGAACGCCGCTTATCATTTCGGGAAGGGGTGTCGAGTCCTCAGACAACTACCGTAGATTTGCAAGTTCTGCTGCAAAGTTGAGGAAAGACAAACATTACGAAGTCAAAGAGAAGGAACACAGTGTGATTCTCACCGATGAGGGATACAACAAAATTGATGAACCCGGGGGGTTCCTTGATTCCCTGGGAATTCCAAAATCGGTGTCATTTCACGAATATCAGGATGAAGATCCTTCAATATTTCCGGAGATGGATCTGCCGGAGGAAATCGGCAAACAGTACGGAGCGACGGGAAAAGATGACGGTAATATGAAAAATCTTTATGACAGGGGCAATTCGTATATAAAAAGGAAAAAGTTTTCCTCGGCGATAAAGTCCTTCGACCTTGTGATTGAAAAGGATCCTGAAAATTTAACTGCCTGGATCAGAAAAGGAGTCGCCTACGACAAATGGGGCAAACGAGATGAAGCTTTAAAATGTATCAGGCGGGTCATCTCACACCGGCCCGAGTTTGTGAATGTTATCGGCAAGGAAGGATTGAATTACGATAAACTCAGGGAATTACAGGAGTCCCTTACAAAAAAGGACGCCAATAACGCCGGAAGAGAAGAAACCAGTGAATCAATCGGCGAAATTCAATTTGTCAAATGGTATAACAAGGGCTGCAAGGCGTTGTCCCGCGACGATCAGAAAAACGCAATCGCATCTTTCTCCAAAGCGATAGACATAAAACCCGACAGTGTTGAGGCGAGGACCAACCTGGGAGTTGCGTTTTTTATGCAGTCCAATAACCGGAAAGCTCTGGAAAATTTCCAAAAAGTACACAATATGGATCCCGAATCCCCGGAGGTTTTATACAACCTGGGAATTGCATTCCGATGGGCGAGAGAATATGATAAAGCTATAAACTGCTATGAGAAAGCTCTGGAATTGGATCCTGATTTTTATGCCGCCCATAACAACTTAGGTGCTATATATATAAATCTTTACGACATGAAAAAAGACCAGGAAGACCTCCAAAAGGCTCTCGAATCATTTGAGAAGGCGGTGGAGTTCGAGGAATCCGCTGTCGATGAAAACAAACCTGAAGGTTTGATCTACAGTGGAGAAGATGGTCTGCAAAAAAGCAAGAGGATTGCCGAGAATTTCAATCAAGCTAAAAAAGTGGGAGATATCCAGATGAGGGAATATGAGAGCAAGTTCCCTAAACATAAAGTTCCCATCCAGCAGGAATTAGATAATCCAGATAAGTTAACTGAGCAAGGAATCGAAGGTTATATGCAAAATGCCCTCAAGGCAAGGGAGCTTTTTAAGAGGGATGTTGACTATGTAATCAAGGAAGGCGAGATTATAATTGTCGATGAATTCACCGGCAGACTGATGTATGGCCGCCGTTATTCCGACGGTCTTCACCAGGCTATTGAGGCCAAGGAGAATGTCAAGGTTCGCTCCGAGGATCAGACTCTTGCCTCCATCACATTCCAGAATTATTTCCGTATGTATAAAAAACTTGCAGGAATGACCGGAACCGCCGCCACCGAGGAAAAGGAATTCAGACAGATTTATAATGTTGACGTGGTCATAATCCCTACAAACAGACCTCTTAAAAGAGACAGCCTTCCCGACAGGATATACAAGACCGAGGAAATCAAGTTCAGGGCGATTATCAAGGAAATCGAGGAATTGAACGAGATAGGAAGACCTGTTCTTGTCGGCTCCCGTTCAATCGAGAAGTCGGAAGTTCTGTCGATGATGTTGAAGAAAAAAGGAATTAAACACAATGTTTTGAACGCCAAGCATCATGAGAGGGAAGCGCAGATAGTCGCCGAGACGGGACGCTCGGGCGGGGTAACGATTGCAACGAATATGGCGGGTCGTGGTGTTGATATAATCCTGGGCGGGTCTCCTCCCGATTCGGAGTATGAGCATAATAAATACCTCTCGGCGCAAAATCATCTCGATCTTGTAACAGAACAACTTGGTGAATTTAAGCAACAACTTACGCAGACAGAGAGTGAGCTTGAAGAATCTCAAAAAGAGTCTCAGGAATCAAAAACAAGAATGATGGAATTGAGAAATCTGCAACATACGGACGAGATTCAGGGCAAGATTGAAGAGGAATCGAAAGCGAGCCGGGAGATTAATGATAAGATACACGAGCTAAACGAGAGTGCCCGGGAGCTAAAGAAGAAAATCCAGACAAACGTCGAGTTTCTGCCTGATCTGGAAAAGAAATTTAAATCGGCTCAACAGGAATACGAGGAAAAGAAAAATGAAGTCGCAATTCAGATGAAAGAGCATGTAAGAGAGCAGACAAAGGTAAAGGAGCTTAAAGGACTTCACATCATAGGAACGGAAAGGCACGAGTCCCGTCGGATCGACAACCAGCTTCGCGGTCGTTCCGGTCGTCAGGGAGATCCCGGTTCCAGCAGGTTCTACGTTGCGCTGGAAGATGAATTGATGAGACTGTTTGGCTCTGACCGCCTTCCCGACTGGCTCACCGACTGGGCTGAGGATGAGGACACTCCCCTGGAGCATGGACTTTTCACGAAATCAATCGAGAATGCACAGAAGAAGGTTGAATCGCATCACTTCGATGTCCGTAAATCGGTTCTGGATTATGACAATGTGATGGATGGGCAGAGGAAAGTTATATATGATCAGCGGGATCGAATACTACGGGGTGAAAATCTCAGGCCGGTTATAGAAAGTTTCATCGAAGCCGAAGTTGACAATCATGTAATGTTATATTGTCCCGACGGCTTGCCTTTTGAGGAATGGGATCTGGAGTCACTTTATAACTCATCGAAAGAAATCTTTATTCCTCTTCCTTCTGATGCTTCAGTTAAAGAACTGGAGACAACCGACAATCAAAAGATCAGGGAAAAAGTCCTCGACTGGGCAACATTTGCATACGATCTCAAGGAGGATAGACTCGGGCCCGAGCTGATGCGAATAATGGAGCAGTGGACGGTTCTCCGGATTGTCGATGAAAAATGGATGGATCACCTTGCCAGAATGGATGACTTGCGCGAGGGCATAGGTCTGCGGGGATACGGACAGAGGGATCCCCTTGTGGAATACATCAATGAATCTCATAAATATTTTGAAACGATGAACCAGTCGATCCGATCAGATGCTGTAAAATTCCTTTTCAGAGCTTACATCAGCCCCGAGGCGGTGGAAGCTCATCGTCAGAGCAAGTACAAGGTTACAAGGGAACACCATGGAGAGGGCGGCATGGTTGCCGGAGGAGGATCAACAACGGTCAGGAAAGGTAAAAAAGTGGGGAGAAATGCCCCATGCCCTTGCGGCAGTGGTAAAAAGTACAAAAAATGCTGTGGGAGATAGATCCTGGAAAAAGGATGACGGATAGGAACGTAGCTCAGACCTTCAGGTCTGCCAATAAGGAAAATGGAAAAAAGATAATGGATAATGGATGATGGATAATGGAAAATGGATAAAGGATAATGGAAAAAAGATAATGGAAAAAGGAAAATGGATGATGGATAAATGAGGAGTAGGAGAGTTGCAGGGATTCGAAACGGAATCCGACTTCCAACTTGAGGGTATCGAAAAACCTCAAAATCCTGGTTGTTGAAAGTTATTATTTCACCACAGAGGACACAGAGATATCAATGTTTTTTCTCCGGTTATCCTCTGCGGCCTCTGCGATCTCTGCGTTGAAAAACCACTTGTTCGATAGTCTCACTTCCAATTTCTAATATTAATATCTTTATGGGAGGAATTAAAAATGATAGAAGTAGAAAAAAATATAGGCTTATTGAAGGAAAAGTTAAATAAGATTAAGGAGTGTCTTTGACCTACCCGGCAAAAAGGAAAAAATAAAGAAGCTTGAAGAAGAAACATCCCGGGGAGACCTGTGGAACAATCCCGACGAAGCGAGGGAGCTTCTTCAAAAATTGAATGACCTCAAAGAAATTACAGGCAATATAGATTCCCTGGAAGAACGCATTGAAGAGATTAATCTCTATCAGGAAATGGCAAATGAGGGAGAACCCGGAGCCGAGGAAGAGCTGGAAGGCGCATTCAATTCGCTCAGTGACGATATCAATGTCCAGGAAACGGCAACTCTTCTGTCAGGCGAATATGATCAGAAATCTGCCATCCTCACGGTTCATACCGGAGCGGGCGGAGTAGATGCCCAGGACTGGGCGGAAATTCTCCTTCGCATGTATCTTCGCTGGGCTGAGAAAAAGAAATTCAAGACACGGATGATTGAAGTTTCCGGCGGTGAGGAAGCAGGCATAAAATCCGCTACTGCTATGGTTGACGGCCAATATGCATACGGTTTCCTGAAATGTGAGAAGGGAGTCCATCGTCTGGTCAGAATTTCCCCCTTTGACTCTGCCCACAGGAGGCATACATCGTTCGCACAGGTTGAGGTTACGCCTCAGATCGATGATACAATCGAGGTGGAAATCAAAGACGATGATCTCAAGATAGACACATACAGGGCAAGCGGAGCCGGCGGCCAGCATGTCAACAAGACAAACTCCGCGGTCAGAATTACACACCTCCCGACGGGAGTCGTGGTTCAATGTCAGAACGAACGGTCCCAATACTCCAACAAGAATACCGCCATGAAAATATTAAAGGCGAGGCTTTTTGAGAAAGAGCTTGAGGAAAAGGAGCGAAAACTTGCCCAAATCAGAGGCGAGCATATGGATATAGCCTGGGGGTCTCAGATTCGATCATACGTGATGCATCCATATACTATGGTGAAAGATCACAGGACAAGTACCGACTCGGGCAATATGCAGGTAATCCTTGACGGTGGAATCGATCTGTTTATAAAGTCTTATCTTGAGTATAAGGTACGGGGCGCAAGTAAGGGATGACAGATGTGTTTGTTCACCACGAAGCCACCCTGAAAAAAATTTAGAGCAGGCTCAGAACACGAAAAAAATAGAAGCCGGATCTGTAAGAGGGATAGGGACGTCCCTCCTGCAGATCCGGACTACGTTATCCGTTCTCCTCTGCGCCCTCAGCGATCTCTGCGTTAAAAATTAGGTTGCTATTCAGATCCCACCACTCTGTCATCCTGAGCGGAATATGATCTTTACCTTTTCTGAATAACCTTGGCAAGGACGGGTCTTACATTTCTCCGATTTAATACTCAGCGAAGGATCTCGTCAAACCAATCCAAATAAGGAGATGCTTCGCTATGTGAATCCTCGAACATTTAGAAAATCCCATCTTTGAGAAAGTCCTCGAAAGAAAAGTAATTCATTCGTAGCCTACTCAACTTCCGGGAATTTATCTCTTGCCCTTTATCTTCCTCAGTCTCCCGGTGGTTGCTACCAGCTCGATTAACTCCTTCACATCGGGGTTCTGTTTGTAGTTGGCTCCCAGGCTTTTTAATACCCTCATTACATCTCCCAGACCGGCGTCTTTCGCCCAGTAGCTTTTCCTGAGTATCTCCGCGAACTCGGCAACTGATGCCGCCAGTTTGAAGCTGTCTGATGCGGATTTGAATGATTTTTTCACCTGATCGGTTTTGAAGACTCTCTTAATTTCACTTACTTTCCCGGATTTCGGATCCTTGTATCTCACGAAAACAGTTGCAATTTTTCCTTTCTTTTGAGGCCATAATTTGAACTCGTACAACGCGGTGACTGAATGTCCCGCTCCCACTTCGCCGGCGTCCTTTGTGTCATTGCGGAAATCTTTGTCGGCGATGTCGCGGTTTTCATATCCCATAAGACGATAACTTCTTACAACCTTCGGGTTGAAGTCAACCTGTATTTTCGTGTCCTTTGCGATAACCTGAAGTGTGCCTGTCAGATTCTGTACGAAAATTCTCTTCGCCTCATCCAGGCTGTCAACGTATGCATACTGCCCGTTTCCCTTGTCGGCAAGACCCTCCAGTGTAGCATCGTTATAATTTCTCAATCCGACTCCGACTGTTGTCAGGTAAATTCCGTCATCTTTGTATTCCTCGACGGTTTTGAGCATCTCTTTTGCTTTTGTTTTACCGACATTTCCGACGCCGTCGGACAGCAGGATAACACGGTTATTTGCCTTGTCCTGGTAATACTTGTTGGCAAGCTCGTAACCGGTCAAAAGTCCCTTCTCGATGTTCGTGCTTCCCCTGGGGCGAAGTTGTTTTATGGCGGCGATAATCTGCTGTTTGTTTTCCACGCCCCGATGCTCCATAAGGACTTTAGCGGTTCTGGAATATGTAACGATTCCAATCCTGTCTCCCTGCCTCAGCTCGTTTACCAGGATCTCAAGTGCGTTTTTGACAACACCGATCCGGTTGCCGCGGTTCATCGAGCCTGATGTGTCTATTACAAATGTCAGGTTTGCTCTTTTGCGGTCTCTCTTTTTTATTTCTTTTCCTTTTATTCCGACTCTTAAAAGGTTGCAGTTTTTGGCAAATTTCGCCGGAGCAGCTTCCATATGCATTGCAAATGTCCCACGTTGTGGCGGTGCGTATCCATATTTGAAATAATTCACAAATTCCTCAACCCGGACAGACGCGTCACTGGGTTGAATTCCTCTGTTCAGATACTTCCTTGCGATAGTATATGATGCCGTATCAACATCAATAGAGAATGTCGAGAGATGGTCGTCTTCCGTATCAACAAACGGGTTGGTTCCATATTTTTTGAAGAATACATCACCTTTCATCTCTTCCGGTGGCGTCATCGGTTTATCCTTTGGTGTATATTCCGCTATGCTGACGTGACCGGATTTTATCTTTTTGGGTTGCCCGACGGATCCGACAGGTGGTGCGGAACGGGGATCCGGACCTTTTGTTACAGGTGCGGGGCGTTTTAATTTGCCACCTTTTTTAGAAACTATTACTTTTCTCTTTGCGTAATCCATCCGTGCCGGAGCTTCCGCCGGAGGAGGAGCCGCCTCCGGTTTCATGCCGCTTTCCGCAGATATTTTCTCCTCTCTGGCAATGATGCCTCTTCCACCTTTTCCCTCTTTTCCGGCGACTCGTGATTTCTTATCGGATTCACCGGATAAAGAACCGTCCATTTTCTCATTTTTTACTTCATCTTTAACATATGATCCGGAAGAAACATCCGGTTTGGAATCCCCAACTGTTTCCTCCGTCTGCTTCACGCTTCTCGTCTGTGAACAGCCAATCATAACTGAAAATATAAATAACATGATGAGAAAGGCCGTTATGGTTTTTACGAATGATTTACTTGACATATTATCCTCCCCTTATAAACTAAATAAACATTTCGACATATTCAGGACTTTTCTTTTTTATTTATACACCATGTTTACATATTTATTCCATTTATCGGATTGATATCCGGGAAGGAATATATTATGGAAAATGGAAAATGGATAACGGAGGTCGGAGAACGGATTATGGAAAATGGATGGTTGAGCCCACTTCCCATCTCCCATCTCCCGTTTCCCATTTCTATTATGGAGGAATATTATGTGTGGTATTGTTGGATATATCGGCGGTAGATCCGCCGTGCCTATATTAATGAGCGGTCTAAAGAGACTTGAATACCGGGGATATGACTCGGCCGGAGTTTCCGTCCTGAAAAACGGTGATATTGAGCAGTTGAAAGCAAAGGGCAAACTCTCGATACTTTCATCGATTCTAAAAGATAAACCTCTCAGATCGAGAATCGGTATCGGTCATACCCGTTGGGCGACGCATGGCGCGCCGTCGGATGAAAACTCCCATCCGCATATGGATTGTAAAAAGGAAATATCTCTTGTTCATAACGGGATAATAGAAAACTACCTTACCCTGAGACAGGAGCTTGAAGAGAAGGGACATAAATTCCTCTCCGAGACCGATACGGAAGTCCTTGTTCATCTTATTGAGGAGTATTACGAAGGAAACCTGGAGCAGGCGGTTTCGAAGGCTCTCAAAAGGCTTGAAGGGTCATATGCAATTGGAGTTATATGCAAAAAAGAACCCGGCAAGATAGTCGCTGCAAGGCAAGACAGTCCCCTGGTGATCGGACTGGGGAAAAATGAGAATTTTATCGCATCGGACATTCCCGCATTCCTCCCGTTTACACGAAAGGTAAAGCATATTAATGACGGAGAAATTGTGATACTTAAGAGAAATTCCGTTCGAATATTTGACCTTGACCTGAATCCCGTGGAGAGGGAAGTAACTACAGTTCACTGGGATGCGTCAATGGCGGAAAAGGGCGGATATAAGCATTTTATGTTAAAAGAGATATTCGAACAGCCCCGCGTTGTAACGGATATGCTGTCGGGGAGGCTGAAAGAATATTCAGTTGAAATAGAAGAGATGAAATTAACCGATGATGACCTTCGCAAGATAAATAAGGTTATCATAATCGCCTGCGGCACCGCTTTTCACGCAAGCATGGTGGGAAAATACTTTATCGAAGATTTTGCCAGGATTCCCGTAGAAATTGATGTAGCTTCAGAATTTCGATACAGAAATCCCGTTGTGGATGAGAACAGCCTTGTTGTTGCGGTAAGTCAATCGGGAGAGACCGCCGACACTCTTGTATCATTCAAAAACGCTATAGCGATGGGGGCGAAATCCATTGCCGTAACAAACATGGTGGGGTCCTCCATTACCCGTGAAACCGAAAACATGATATTTACCCGCGCAGGTCTGGAGATTGGCGTTGCCGCAACAAAGACATTCATAGCTCAACTTGTGGCGATTTTCTTACTGTCGTTGAAACTTGGGGTAGCACGGGGGACGATAGACAAAGAAAAATTCAGGGAGTATCATGAAGCTCTTCTGAGGATTCCGGATCAATTAAGCGATGTGCTCAAAAAGGCGGAGCAGATCAGAAATATCGCCCGCAAGTATTACAAGTGTGATGATTTTCTCTTCTTGGGTCGAAGCTTGAGTTACCCCATCGCCCTCGAGGGAGCGTTGAAACTGAAGGAGATTTCGTACATTCATGCCGAGGGATATGCCGCCGGGGAAATGAAGCATGGACCCATAGCCCTCATTGATAATCTTGTTCCCACAGTTGTTGTGCTTCCACGGGATTCCGTATATGAAAAGACACTTTCAAATGTCAAGGAAGTAAGGGCGAGAAGCGGTATAACCATAGGCATTACAAACAAAACTGACGATCCCCTGGATGAATATCTGGATGAGACTATATTTGTTCCCGATACCTCACACCAGTTGAGCCCCATTCTTACAACAATTCCGCTGCAACTCCTTGCATATTATATAGCGGATAAAAGAAACAGGGATGTGGATCAACCCAGAAACCTTGCAAAGAGCGTTACGGTGGAATAGGGAACTCGTCACGTAGCGCGGGTTTTTAAACCCGCCAAAAAACTGAATATAAACCATAGAAAATTATCTCGCAGAATTCACAAAAATCCATCTCCTGAAATTGTCGCCGTAAACCTTTTTTTCCTTGAGGTTAAATTTATTGAGATTAAATATTTTTTCCATATCCATGCTCTCCAATTGCTCCAGTTTATTTCCCTCAAGGAATCTGAAGAAAATCCCCCATATACCTCTCACCGGGTAATTGTAATCAATAACCACGACTTTATTCGCAAGACGGCAAGCTTCTTTTATGATCAGCGGGTCGGGAATCTCGTGAAGCATCATTATCAGGAAAGCCACATCGAATGATCCTCCCGGAAACCCGGTTGAAGAGGCGTTTTTTACCTCAAAAGTAATATTCCTGAACCTGTCCCCTGCAATCTTGATTCTCTCCTCATCCAGATCCACGCCCACCGTCTCATTCGCGACTTCCGAGATAAATTTCGTACTGCCCCCTATGGCACATCCAAGCTCTATCGCCCTGTTATATTTACCGCTCGTTATTATCATTTCATGGATTAACCCTGCCATCGGAAGATATTCGAAAATATACTCAATGTAGGAGAGAATTATTCTTTTAACAGATGAAATCATAACAATAAATTCAACATATCGCCAAATTCCCCGCTTTTTCAATCGGAATAAAAAAGGACTTCTGTTCAGACCAAGCTGTTTCTATACTCTTGTGAATTTATTTTGACATCATCAAAATCCTCCAGAAATGCCGGGGGCAGTTGCCTCCCGGCTACCCGGGTGATGGCGTTTTATTTTCATGGGAGTATACTAAATAATTACTTGTTATCTGGGCGGCGGGACGCCACCCCCACCATTATAACAAAGTCGGTAGCTGCGGCGTCTCACCGCAGGTCAAAAAGGATAATACCTATTAGAAACAGCTTAATTGAAGCGGCGATCAATCTTGCAGCAAGCGATGGAATCCAGAAACTCTATGTGAATTTAACATTACCATGAAGAACTTTTCCAATCACATATTGACAAAGGAATCAAGCTGTGTTAGTTAACGTTAACTACATTTGAGGTAGATGCAAACGAACAAGTGGATAGATACTCGAAAAGGCAACAATAAATAATTGAAGCGGCGATCAATCTTGCAGCAAGCGATGAAATCCAGAAACTCTGTGTGAATTTAACACTACCCGGATTAAATCTTCCAATCACATATTGACAAAGGAATCAAACTATGTTAGTTAACGTTAACTACCTTTAGGGGAATGCAAACGAACAAGTGGATAGATACTCAAAAAGGCAACAACAAATAACTGAAGCGGCGATCAATCTTGCAGCAAGCGATGAAATCCAGAAACTCTGTGTGAATTTAACACTACCCGGATTAAATCTTCCAATCACATATTGACAAAGGAATCAAACTATGTTAGTTAACGTTAACTACCTTTAGGGGAATGCAAACGAACAAGTGGATAGATACTCAAAAAGGCAACAACAAATAACTGAAGCGGCGATCAATCTTGCAGCAAGCGATGAAATCCAGAAACTCTGTGTGAATTTAACATTACTCGGATTAAATCTTCCAATCACATATTGACAAAGGAATCAAGCTATGTTAGTTAACGTTAACTACCTTTGGGGGAATGCAAACGAGCAAGTGGATAGATACTTAAAAAGGTTACCATAAAGAAACTATTTGGGTGCACATGTTTCCTGTCAAAAATATTTATTACTATTCAGATCCCACCA
>JAIORV010000070.1 GCA_021107945.1 Vulcanimicrobiota bacterium
TCCAATTTAACCGTTTCAACGGTTTCTTGATGAGATAAACCACTGAAGTGGTTAGAACGCAGAAGCGGTGGGGTTTACGCTCATTTTACCACAATAAATTGTGGTGTTGTCTTAAACGCCTTAAAACACCTGTTATTACCTTGAAACGCTTGAAATTAATTCTATTAATCCTAAATTGGTCATTGTCAATAAATTCAAGATTACTCTTTTATTGGACAACACTGAGTTTGTTTTTTAGCATCCTTACCATAAAAGGATTCAAGAGGTAATTCCTGTAAAACTCGTCTCCCGGCCTTCCTGCCGGAGGTATAAGAACTCTCGATAACTCATCCTTCTCAATCTCAAATTGAGTCGAGTCAAGCTCCCGAGCCTTATCCATAGAAGTCTCGATTTGTTTCAGTACCGATTTAATTTGAAGATCATTGTTATGAACCTTCATCATTCCTTCTCTTTTCTTTAATATCTCCAGTTTAACGCGGGGGTAATCCTTATCGGGAACCTTCCTGATGTATCTTAACATATCCTCGAAATCTTCACCGTCGCCGAGTCCGCCAATCCGCTCCGGGTGACTGACATCCTTCGTGGGTACTATGCAGGGCTCATATCCGTTGATTATCGCGTGCTGATTTACATTTAATACATCCTTTATTTCAGGAATGGACTTATTTACCACATCCCTTAAATTTGCCGATTTTTTATCAATCTCCATGGATGCCCGATTTAGCTTCTCCTGCTGGGCATCGGTTATTGAGCTATTCTCCAGCAGTTGTGAGCGCATTTCCTTTAATACAGTTATATATTCGCTATAGTGACTATCCCTTGCAGATTTCAATTCCTCGTCGGCTTTCTTGACCCGCTCCACTATGGGAATCATTTTCTCCATTTGCTCTTTCGAGAGGAAAAGTCCGTTTACAAGATTCAATGTATGTAGATCCCTTACAACAATATGAAACTCCACATCATCAAACTTCCCGCTGTCTATTTTTTTTTCCGGTATATTATGACAGGATGCTAAAATAATGATAAGTAAGACCGGGACCAATTTTTTTACTAAATTCACTGTATTTCTTTCCTTTATGAAACATTATGTTATATAATAATATCATAAAAGTAATTCCGTTTAAAGTATTGTTGGGATTTACGCTTTTTTATGAGGTATTTTATTTGAAGAACGGCAAAACATTCAGACGAAAGCCTATGGTAAAAAGAATCAAGTGGAATGCGTTTTTTACATTCCTTGTTATTGCCATTGTTTTGCATATGTTTATTCTATTTGCCCTGAAGCACATCACAGCAATCAAATCAACCTTGATAACTGTCTATGACATAAAAGTGATTACAAAAAGAACAAAAAGCAACCCTCACGAGAAAACGCCGGAAAGCCCGCCCATGACAGAAGGAGGAAGACCCACATATACAAAATACGGCAGAGACCCGGAATTACTAACGGCAAAGAAAAAGTATATGCCAAGGGAGATATGGGATGCAGGCGGAATACCGGATCTGCGAAGGGAAGCGGACTATCTGAAAGACCTTGTTGATAAAAAACCCAAAAACAACGAAATCCGTTATCTCCTGGGACTCAACTACTTTCAAAGAGAGCTTTATGACGATTGCCGGGACACTTTAGAGGAGATATTGAAACGAGACCCGGAGCATGAAAGATCGTTGGAAACACGGGCATATATATACCTCTCCCTGAACCGGAACGAAGAAGCTATAGAATACGCGAAGACCGGACTCAAGCACTATCCCGACAACCCCAGGCTTTTATACATCCTCGGATCGGGTTACCTTTACGAGGAGAACGATACTAAAAAGGCCGGTGAACTTCTGGAAAGAGCGATAAAACTTGACCCGGCGGATCCTCTCATCCGCATTATCCTGGCGGAAAATGAGTTTGCAAAGGGAACGGACGAATCGATAAAAAAAGGGTTCAAAATACTCGAGGACACAATCGAAAAATTTCCCGACTATCACCTGCCATATTTTTACCTCGCGGAAAAATATCATCTTTATATGAGTGACTGGACTAACGCTCTGAGTCTTTCAAAAACAGCCGCCGGCATCAATCCACAGGAGCATAGGTCATATCTTGTCTCCGGCGATGTTTATATGGATAAAATGGAATACGATAAAGCTCTGCAATATTATAAATATGCGTTGAAAGCCGTCCCCAAAGTGAAATATCTCAGCGAGGTCTATATGAAACTCGGGGATGTCTATCTGGCAATAGGTGAGAGGGACGATGCGGAGGAATACTATCTAAAGGCGATCTCCCAGGAGGAGGAAAATCCCGAAGAGACATTGGAAAAGGCGCAGGCTTACTTAAAAATGGCGGAGTTTCTAATGAAACAGAAGAATTATAAAAAGGCGAAAGAATACATTGACCGGGCATTCGAACAGGGCGATTACCTGGAAACAAGATTCCTGGGACTGGCGAAATGGTATCTGGGAACGGGAAAACCCGGCAAGGCGATTGAGGCCGCGGAAAAATCCTACGACATACCCAACAAAGGCGATGTCAGGTTGATGAGGGATGATATCGAGCTATTGATCGCACAGGCTTATTCTCAAAAGGGTGATCGCAAGAAAGCAATCGAGCATCTAAAGACGGCGTTCAAATATGCGCCCCGTAACCTGCATCCCAAATATATAAAAGAGGTCGAAGAAAACGAATTCCTGGAGCCAATTCGGAAGACAAAGGAGTATAGAGATTTTATCGAAGAAAAGAAATAACAATAAGTTAACAAAATATTAAACTAACTCCCATATACTATATTGGTTGCATGATTTATAATAGTGTTGAAGAATGAAGAAAGATGCCCATCCCATTTCGCATTCATTATTACTGCAGGAGGGGTTTCCCAACCCCGATAAACGGACAGCAAAATTGTAGGAGGGACGTCCTCGTCCCGATAAACGGACAGCAGAATTGTAGGAGGGACGTCCTCGTCCCGATAATCGGATAACAGAATTGTAGGAGGGACGTCCTCGTCCCGATAATCAGATAACAGAATTGCAGGAGGGACGTCCTCGTCCCGATAATCGGATAACAGAATTGCAGGAGGGACGTCCTCGTCCCGATAATCGGATAACAGAATTGTAGGAGGGACGTCCTCGTCCCGATAATCAGATAACGGAATTGCAGGAACCGACATGGTTGACTTGGTTTCCTTAAAATTCAGGTAACGATTCAGACCTCTCTGTAGGAGAGGCTTCCAGCCTCGATTTCATACCATCTCCAGGCTGGTCGGGAGACCAGCCTCCACTCAAATCCTGGGGTAGTCTGAATAAATACAAATTTACCAACTCAAATAAAGTGGAAGCAAAGAAACCCGAAAATTAAAAATAAAAGAATTTGATCCGATATAACTTTAGATATAATTTTGAAAGAAGGAAGTAGAAGTATATGAACAACTCAATTTCCGGAATTCCCAACGGCAAAATCCCCGCAGGAATGAAAGAAAGAATCAAAGTAATAGATGCAGACAAAAAATCATCAACACAGGACACAAGCAAAAACAAAGAAAATACTGGCTCACTTCCAAAAGACGGCGTTACCCTGTCAAAAGAACAACCCCAGCAGCAAACACCTCCCGAACCGCCCAAAAAGGTACAGGTTTCTAAATTCCCCCAGGATGCATTTATGGATCCCGCTGGAAAAGAGGAGATTCAACAGGATAAAATAGGAGAAAACCTCGAAGGTCCCAGAGTTAAGGCGTATGACAAGAAAAACCCCGTTGCAATAGCCGATACCGACGGCAATTTTTTCTATCAACCCATAGAGCCACAGTTCGACCAGGTCAACTCTTACGTTAGCTCGTACAAGACTCTGGATATGAGTCAGAACTACCTGGGCAAGGACATAGAATGGGCATTCAGCGGTGACCAATTAAAAGTCTATTCCCACGCAGGAGAAGGGGCGAACGCATACTATGCTCGCTGGCAGAAATCCATTAATTTCTTCTACTTCGAATCCCCGGCGATGGAGAAGACGATTCAGACCTCTCAGTCGGAGGATGTTGTATCGCATGAAACAGGACACGCGGTTCTTGACGGTATGAAGCCCGGGTACCTCAGTTCATGGGGTGGAGAGACCAGGGCTTTCCATGAGGCATTCGCCGATAGCTCGGCAATGTTAAGAACTCTCAATAATGACAGGAATCTCGAGGGGATCCTCAATGAGACCGGAGGGGACCTGCGTAAGAG
This sequence comes from Vulcanimicrobiota bacterium, assembly GCA_021107945.1. Classification (GTDB taxonomy): domain Bacteria; phylum Vulcanimicrobiota; class JAJTBE01; order JAJTBE01; family JAJTBE01; genus JAIORV01. The sequence goes on from JAIORV010000070.1 coordinate 4,213, forward strand.
AAACAGGCTTTCAATGCTTGCGGAGGAATTCGGCAAGGCGATAAGATTGATGAACGATGATCCTTCCGATGACGATAAGACATATCTCAGGAATGCAAGGAACGAGTTTAAGTATATACCGCCGAGTGATCTTCCGTCCGAGGGTCCGAGGGAGGAGCTTACATCGGAGTCACACAGCTTCAGCCGCATATTTAGCGGAGCTTTCTACGATTGCATAAACACACTATATGATCGATTCGCGGAAGAGCTGCCGCCGCTCCATCCACCGGAAGAGGAAGCACCGGATCAGGAGACAACGCCTCCACAGAATCAGGAACCCCAACCCATACCCGACAGGATGGGCGCGCTTAAAAAGGCAAGGGATATAATGGGACCTCTTCTCCTCAAGGGCGTGGAGCTTGCGCCGTCATCAAGCGCGACCTTCAAAAATATTGCCCTGTCTATGCTCAAGGCGGATGAGATGATAAACGAGGGAGTACATAAACAGGACCTGGAAAAAGTATTCCTCGACAGGAAGATTATCACGCCCGAAGATATAGTTGAGCCTGAAACGGACAGTTTATCTGAAATAAAGTTGAACGAACCCCTGAAAACAAAACAGTCCGCTCTGAATTTCCTCAAGTCTAATGCCGATAAGCTCGGAGTAAACGCATCGGATTACAGCGATGCAAGGGTATCCACAAACAGGAGAGGCGAAACAACAATCGAGTTTGACAGCGTAAAAGAAGTGCCGTTGTCACAGCATGGCATCCACAAGGTGGCGGGACTGGACAACCTTTATGCAGACGTCCATGGCGGCATGACCCTTGCGTTTGACAGCGAGGGCAAGCTTGTGAGCAAGTCAGTTGACGAGATTACAAGAGAGAAGATTGACGCCACTGTGACCGGAATCAGGAATGCAAAAGAAAATGGACTTGTACGCAGATCCCCCATATACAAGGGAGACAACCTGTTCAAATCAGTCGGCACCCCATATAAAGCCGAGGTATATCAAGAACCCTCCGGCAAGATGAAGGTAAGGCAGATCCCGATTATTATGAACTGAGTTGATTGGCTTGAAATGTCGGTTAATTTTCTCTATTAAATAATTTCTCGAAATAACACTGAGGGTTGATCAAGACAACTCCTCAACCAGTTAAGCCGCTGAAGCGGCTATACCGCAGGGTTATCATACCCTTATGGAGCCGCTTCAGCGGCTTAACGATATATAGTCCAACCACACAAGATTTAGCGGGAAAAATCATTTTTTCAGAGAAAAAGTCCCTTACAAGACAGCCGATATATTGAGTTTATTTATAATTAATACAGGGAGGCAGCATGGATAATACTAATGATTTTGTATTTCACACCAAAAAGATTGGATTTCCAGATTTTTCGGGATTCATGAAAAAAACCGTCCTGATATTGCTCCTGATATCATTGGCTCTATTCCTGGTCTGTGTCCCGACATATGCCGATGACATGAACCTTATATGGAAAGAAGCAAAGAAAACCGCCGGGGCAAATTTTCTTGACATTATTGACACCAGGGTCGCCGGTAAATATGCAATTTGTGGAGTCCTGTTTAAATCCGGGAAAAAACCCTCGCACTATGCATATTATTTCCTGAAGAAAAAAGGAAGCAAATGGGTTTTTGTAACGACCACGTCTCCAACGGCCACATCCGACTTCCTCAAAAGACAAGGCGTTCCGGCAAAAGACTTTCCAAAGCTAATAGATAAAGGATGGATTAAATTCACGACACCGATTATTCAGACTTTGGAAAAAAAGAAAGGGAAAGGAAAATATTTTTACGATACAGCCCGGGTTGAAGGTAAATGGGCTGTGTCTTCCTGGACAACACCGAATGAGTTAGAGGGATTAGCCCTTTTGAAGAACAAAAACGGGAAATGGGTCGTAGTTTTCCACGGCGGAGGCGCGCTGAGTGAAGGTGAATTGAAGAAATACGGCGTTCCACCGGGAGCGATAAAGAAATTCTTAAAAGGGAAATATCTTGACCGGGCAATACTTGAAGCTTCCGGTTTTGGAAACTTCGACGCTGTCAGGAATTTAATATCAGCAGATCCCAAACTTGCCGATGTAAAAAACATATACGGTCTCACCCCTTTACACAGGGCGGCGTTATTCGGCAGAACAAAAGTGGTGAAGATTCTTGTTGGCAAGGGAGCGGATATAAACGCAAAGGATCAACTATACGGCGATACGCCCCTCCACAAGGCTGTATGGAACGGGCATATTGAAACAGTCAAGTTTCTTGTATCAAAAGGCGCAAAGGTAAACGCAAAAGACAAAAAAGGCAGGACGCCTCTCTATTACGCGAAGAAAAGAGGGCATAAAAATATCGTCAGGTATTTGAAAAAGAAATGAGGAAATGAGGAATTTTTGCCGCTAAGGAATTTTACCGCTAAGTAAATTAGGAAACAAGGAAAGTGGATGTCGGATGTTTTTATCACCACGAAGCCGCGAAGGACACGGAGGAAAGAATGATGGTTCTCGCTTCCCATCTCCCGTTTCCCACCTCCATTACCGGTAGCGGAGGTTTTTAAACCTCCCATGAGATTAACCCCCGGTTTTAACCGGGGGAACGAAGGGAACCCACTCCCCATACCACTTCAGACGCTTCAGCGTCTTCCCGATGGTGAAGGACATATACAGGAAACGGCAAAAAGCATAATATAAATTTCCATTTTATCCATCCAGGGGGGATTAAAGGGAATTTTTCATAATAACTTACCATACTTACCATAAGTCAAAAGGAAAACATTAATTATTAGTCTAAATCACAATCAAGCACTATGAATATTGAACAATTTCTCGATTACACAAAACAGAATAACCGGATAATGAAAAACGTCACAACATGGAAGGTTATACCGCCGAAGCCCGCTGTGCATGACGATTTTCCGAAAAATGCCGACGACAGGCTTATTGAGGCCCTAAAGAAAAAGGGCATCAACAGGCTCTATTCCCATCAGGCAAAGGCATGGAAGAATATTCAGGATGGGAAGAATGTTGTTATTGTTACACCCACAGCATCCGGCAAAACTCTCTGCTACAACCTGCCCGTTCTGGACAGAATTCTACAGGATCCCGAGGCAAGGGCGATTTATTTATTCCCCACAAAGGCGCTCTCGCAAGATCAGGTCACCGAGCTTCAACAGATTGTAGATATACTCGATGAAGACATAAAAACATTTACGTATGACGGCGACACACCCACGAACGCAAGGAAGGCCATCAGGAAGGCGGGGCATATCGTCGTGACAAACCCAGACATGCTCCACACCGCCATACTTCCCCATCATACAAAATGGATCAAGCTCTTCGAAAACCTCAAGTATGTGGTGGTTGATGAAATCCACCATTACCGGGGCGTGTTCGGAAGCCATGTTGCCAATGTGATTCGAAGGTTGTCAAGAATATGCAAATTTTATGGCTCCGATCCACAATTTATATGCTGCTCCGCCACAATCAGGAACCCGGACGAGCTGGCCGGAAGAATTACCGGAAGAAAAGTTGATCTCGTTGACAATAACGGCGCACCGTCAGGCGAGAAACACTTCATATTTTACAATCCCCCCGTTGTGAATTGGCAGCTTGGAATAAGGAAAAGCTCACTTCTTGAGACAAAAAAAATTGCATCCGCACTCATAAAAAACGGAATCCAGACCATCGTATTCTCCAGAACCAGGCTTTCCGTCGAGGTTCTCACCACTTATCTTCGAGAGGCGGTAAAATCGACAATCGGCAAAAAGACCGACAGGATCCGAGGTTACCGGGGAGGCTACCTTCCGAAACAAAGGCGTGAAATAGAAAAAGGCTTGCGGGAAGGAAATGTCCTGGCTGTGGTCAGCACGAACGCCCTCGAATTGGGGATTGACATAGGCAGGCTTGAGTCCTGCGTTATCTGCGGATACCCCGGCACGATTTCATCCACTTGGCAGCAGGCAGGACGTGCGGGCAGGAGAACGGGGACTTCCGCCATATTCCTCGTGGCGACATCGAGCGCGCTTGACCAGTTTATCATAAACCACCCGTGGTATTTCTTCGGCGAGAACATCGAGGCCGGGCTCATCAACCCCGACAATTTATACATACTCGTCAACCATATAAAATGCGCCGCTTTCGAGATACCTTTCGATGAGGGCGAGGAATTCGGCGACGTCAGAATTGATGAGATACTGGAATTCCTGGAGGATGAGGAGATTCTTCATAAATCGGGAAACCGCTGGTACTGGTCAACAGATAAATACCCCGCCGAGGATGTATCCCTGAGATCCGCCGCCGCCGAGAATTTTGTCATTATAGATATAACAGAACAACCCAGGGTTATCGGCGAAGTGGATCGATTCTCCGCCCCGATGCTGCTCCATGAAGAGGCCATCTATCTTCATGAAACGAAACAGTATCAGGTAGAGAAGCTCGATTACGACGAAAAGAAAGCTTATGTGCGCTCGGTTGATGTGGATTATTATACCGACGCCAACCTTGAAGTGGATGTAAGCGTGATGAATGTTGACCGGGAGACCCGCGTTGACGCCGCAACAACAAAATATGTGGGCGAAGTGCAGGTAAACGCCATGGTCACACTTTTCAAGAAAATCAAATTCCATACACATGAAAACGTCGGATCGGGACCTGTAAACCTGCCGGAACAGGAGATGCATACATCGTCATATTGGCTTGGGCTGTCGAACGAGCTTATGGAAACACTCACGCCGTCGGATGTTCAATCCGGACTGCAGGGAATTGCCAACCTGCTTGCAAATATATCGCCGGTTTATCTCATGTGCGACCCCAGGGACATTCACAGCGTCATACAGGTTCGAAGTCCGTTTACAGAGAAACCCACGGTCTTCCTTTACGACAGCTATCCCGGGGGAATCGGGCTTTCCGGAAGAATATTCGAGATGCACGACGACCTCCTGAAAACGGCGAAAGATGTCGTGAGCAGATGCAAGTGCAAATCAGGCTGCCCGTCATGCGTGGGACCTGTTGACGAGGTAGGATTAAGAGGCAAGGAGATCACATTGCATTTGTTGAGGAAGATAATGGGATAAGGAAATGAGGAGTTTTATCTCTGAGGAAATTAGGAAACAAGGAAACCAGGAGAACGAGGATGAAAAACGGAGTTCGAATTACGAATCTTATTCACCACAAAGTTGAAGAAACACTTATCCGAAAGTCTCAAACCCACCATCCATTTATTACCCTCTCCCCATTACCAACGCCAGAATAGGTTGGTATGAAAACCACAGTAAAGAGAGGAAAAACGCCGGCACTATACCCGCCAATACTGCATGCATATGCGGGAGTTTTCCGGCGCTCTCGGCGATTTTTGTAAGCAAATATATATTATATGCCGCCGCCAGCAGTTGCAATACAATTAGAATAACCCGAAGATTTGGTGGCAGCAATTGAACCAGAAAAACCAGGATTGATACAACCAGGTTTGGATATACAAGATACGAAGTGCAGTTAAACATCCCTTTAAAATCGCCCCAGCCGTTAAGCCATGTGATGAATATCGCAAATGCAAGGGTAAATATAATCCAGAACAATATTGTCCAGACGGGATACAGAAATGATTCCATCTTCAGTACCCTGAGGCTATGCTCGACATTATAAACCTCTTCCGTGAACTCGAAGTTTTTCTTTACTTCCGGGATTGTGCTATAGACCGTCAGTCCTGAAAAAATGCCTATAATAATGAGGACGACCACAGGAATGATCATATTCATCTCCTTGTGTGCCACATCCTCAAATAATTTATCAGGTTCTATCAGCATTCTTTTTATGCTTCCAGCTAGCCAGGGGATTTCGAGATCGTTCATATTTTCTTTAACTCCGTTGAATGATTTCTGTAAATTTGTGAATTACTAACATTATAATGCATGAATCATTCGTTGGCAACATTCTCATTCCTTTTACAAGTAAAAAATATGGGACATATATGAATGAGAGAAGATTCTCAAAGGGGGATTTTCTCCTGTAAATATTTAATATTAACCCGGCATAGAACAGGTAAGGAGGAATACATATGTTAAAAATGCTCGAATCGGTGAGGCCGAAGATCAAGTTCCTTTCAGACGAGATGGTGGATAAAATTATAGACGAAGCTATTGATGTATTAAAAAATGTCGGTGTTTTCGTAGAAAACAATGATGCCGTGAGTCTTCTCGGAAATGCTGGGGCAAGGATTGACAGTAAAAAGAATAAAGTTTTTGTAAATGAAAGCCTGGTTGAGGATTCGTTAGAGAGCGCGCAAAAGCGCATAACTCTTTACGACGCCCATGGCGATATTGCGATGGATCTTTGCGGGGATAATATTCATTTCGACCCGGGATCAGCGGCGATAAATATCCTGGACAGTGAAACAGGTGAGATAAGAAAAGCGGAAACAGGCGATTTTGTAAAACTTGCCGCTCTGGTGGAGAACCTGGACAACTATGCCGCGCAAAGCACAGCTTTTGTATGTTACGATGTGCCGGAGGAGATTGCGGATCGCTACCGCCTCTACCTTGCATTACTGAACTGCAGGAAACCTGTGGTTACAGGCACATTTCGAACCGACGGCTTCGAGGTCATGAAGGATATGCTCGTGGCGGTAAGAGGATCTGAGAAGGCGTTACGGGAGAAGCCCCTGGCGATATTTGACGCTTGCCCGTCTCCGCCGTTGAAATGGAGCAACCTCACAACTCAAACGCTGATTGATTGCGCAAAGTACGGCATCCCGTCGGAGATGGTTTCTATGCCGTTATCCGGAGCTACTGCGCCTGTCACACTTGTCGGGTCCCTTGTTCAGCATACGGCAGAGTGTATGATAGGCGTTGTCATTAGTCAGCTCGCAAGCAAGGGCGCGCCGATAATATGGGGAGGATCCCCCTCGATCTTCGATATGAAAAAAGGCACAACGCCAATGGGCGCGATTGAGACCATGATGATAGACTCATCATACTCACAGATAGGAAAGTACCTGGGACTTCCCATCCATGCATACATGGGGCTATCGGATTCCAAGGCAATTGATGCCCAGGCGGGGCTTGAAACGGGAATGAGCGCAATGATGGCGGCGCTTGCAGGGGTGAATGTGATTTCAGGCGCGGGGATGATGGATTTCGAATCTCTGCAGAGCCTGGAGAAGCTTGTTATTGATCACGAGATAGCGGGGATGACTCTCAGGCTTGTTCGGGGAGTGGAATGCAAATTTGATGTCCCGACGATAGACTTATTCCGTGAATTTGAGACTGCGGGAAGTTTCCTCTCAATGGCTCATACATTAAAGCATTTCAGAAATGAGTTTTTCATCCCGGGACCCACAATAGACAGATCGGCAAGCTCGGAATGGCTTGAAACGGGAAGGAAGACTTCATTTGATCGTGCAAAGGAGCAGGTGAAAAAGATTCTGAAAAAGGGCAAGAGATATTCACCACCTGAAGATATGAAGAAGAAACTGCATAAAATCATGAGTGAGAACGCAAAGATGTTCGGCATGGATAAATTACCGGAAACCGGATAAGGAAAGCAGGATTTTTTCTCTAAGGAAATGAGGATTTTTCTCTAAGGAAATGAGGAAATAAGGAACGGATAACGGATGCCGGAGGTCAGAACTGTAGGAGGGACGTCCCCGTCCCGATAAACGGATAACGGATGCCGGAGGTCAGAAGTCAGAACTATAGGAGGGACGTCCCCGTCCCGATGAATGGAGAACGGATGCC
>JAIORV010000101.1 GCA_021107945.1 Vulcanimicrobiota bacterium
TCAGGAGATTCAATCGTTTTCAGGGCAATCCGGCGTCCCTGAGAAGTATGATAGCGCCGTTCCGTAAAATGATGACAAACTAAATTACGCGGAGTATAAAGCAGTCCGAATCTGTAGGAGGGATGTCCTCATCCCGATAAACGGATAGTACAGTATGCACATGTTTTTTCACCACAGAGGACACTGAATTAAAGGCATTATCGGGATTTGGACTTTCACAGAAAAAAGGGTCTATAATGCTGAAAGAATCCATTTCGAAAATGAGGGTTATTATAGGCCTAAAGAAATCGAAGGTTGATTGAATCTTTTAGATTAAAAAAGTGAAATTTACTATTCAAAATAACTTATAACATGAAATAAAATTTCCTGAATTGCGACAAATTATATGATAAAGGTAGATTTTGTTCTAATATAAATCAAAATATTGCTTTCATATTTTGCTGATATTCATATATATTCTGAAGTTTGTACCATTAATTATTTTGCTTATACCCGGTGCTGATTTTATTGATTATTTTTACACCGAGATCTTGAAAAAGAAGGAGGTGAAATCATATGAGAAAGAAAGGATTTACCCTGATCGAGCTCATGATCGTTATCGCAATTATCGCCATCCTGGCAGCTATCTTAGTTCCTAACTTTTTAAGAGCAAGAGCACAGGGTCAATTCACGCAGTGTCAGGCAAACTGTAAGAATATCGGAACCGCACTGGAAATGTACTCCACGGACAACGCAGGACACTATCCCACGGCAGGTATTACCAAGCTTACTCCCGATTATCTGAGAGTCATCCCCACCTGTGCGTCGGCAGGTACCAGCACTACTTATACCTCAGCATTCAGTGCCGCACTCTGTCCCGATGCATACACTTTCTACTGCAACGGTCAGAACCATAAGGCATTGGGCATAACCGGGAACTTCCCACAATACAACTCTACCTCAGGTCTGAGGGCAAAATAATTTTGTGAAGTCAAGGAAAGTTCAGAGAGAGGGAGAAGAAATTCTCCCTATTTCTTTTATTACAATTATTCACTAAGGAAGGCCGCTCTGAAGACGTCATCCTGAAGACTTCATCCTGGACTTGTTTCAGGATTGTTTCAGGGCTCGCAAAGGATGTTAAAAATTTATTGAATAAAGAAAAAGAAACTAAAAAGAATAAAGTGTTAAAGCCCGGATGGGTTGATGTTACTATCCTTATTATTATCTCGGCAATTTTTCTTTTTATCTGTCTTACTAATCTCGGATTTCCCGGAAGATACAACCTCGATGAAGCTTACTATGTACCGGGAGCGAGATCGTATTCCACGGATCACCTGGATCCCAACCCAAGACATCCACCCCTGGCAAAAATCCTTATCGGTATTTCCATGAAAATATTCGGAGATAATCCGTCGGGTTGGAGATATGGATCAGTTACGGCGGGACTGTTAATTGTGATTCTCACATATTTCTTCGGACTCTATCTTTTCAAGAGTCGTGTCGGAGCAACAGCGGCATCATTTTTATTATCAATTGATTTCCTGCATATAGTGCAAAGCAGAATAGCAACGCTTGATATATATACCTCATTTTTCATTCTTTTAGCTTTTTTCATGGCGTTTCTTTATATAAAAAAATATTTCAGAGAGGAACAGGATCCTCCGCTTTTAAATTGGTATTCAATATTATGCGCCCTATGCATCGGATTGGCGTTATCCAGTAAGTTGAGCGCGTTATTCGGATTTATAGGAATAATTGCAACCTATTTTCTGATTCTCTGGATAAAACAAAAAAGAATTCCAATTCTATTTTCACTGAAAGTGGTCTCAATATATTTGCCGATTATCATCATCGTTTATTTAATTGCACATATACCTCTTTTCGTAAAGGGCATAAGCCCCTCATATCTTCTTTACCGGGATACATTCACACTGCACTACGGAATAAAACAGGATCATCCCCAACTTGCAAAGATGTGGCAATGGATACTGCTTCAAAAGCCCATGTGGTATTACTGGCAAAACGATGTCAGGGCGAAGACAATCACGGGAATCTCTGCAATGGGAAATTTCATATTCTGGTGGAGCTTCCTGGGGATATTCATCCAACTTATGGTCCTGACTATCCTGAAGAAAAGGCCCTACCAGATTATAATAGTTATGGGTTATCTTTCCCTTTATCTGGGTTGGCTTTCATCATTCCAGGTTATTGACGGCCATCTTTCTTTCAAGGGAGGATATTTCTATTATATGCTTCCCTGCGTGCCATTTATGTCCCTGACAATTGCCGAGACTATCAATCGTGTATGGAAATACAAGCTTGGAAAGATAAATGTTTTGATTTATCTCGCCGCTATTTTATTTTTCCTGGTACGTTTTTATCCCTTGCTCAAAGGAATACCCATGAAATATGAATATTTCGATAAAATTTTTAGCATTAATATATATTTACTCCTGGCTGTTTGTGCCATATTGACGCTCCAGCTTTACTCTGTTTACCTTACAGGTATATCAAAATATTTGAAAAAAAATCATGATAAATGTCTATAATAAAATCAGTTTGGGTATAACTTATATAGAGTGGGAATTCATAGAATGGGAATTCATAAATCATTATCTCTCCCACAACAAGAAAAACACAGGGAGGTGAAACCATATGAAGAAGAAAGGATTTACCCTGATCGAGCTCATGATCGTTATCGCAATTATCGCCATTCTGGCAGCTATCTTAGTTCCCAACTTTTTAAGAGCAAGAGCACAGGGTCAGTTCACACAGTGTCAGGCAAACTGTAAGAACATCGGAACCGCACTGGAAATGTACTCCACAGACAACGCGGGACATTATCCCACAGCTGGTATAACCAAACTTACCCCCGACTATCTCAGAGTCATACCCACCTGCGCATCAGCAGGCACCAGCACCACTTATACCTCAGCATTCAGCGCTGCACTTAATCCCGATGCATACACCTTTTATTGCAACGGACAGAACCACAAAGCAGTAGGTATAACCGGAAACTTCCCGCAGTACAACTCCACTTCAGGTCTCTTGGCCAGATAATTTGGTGGAATCAAGGAAAGTTTAATGACAGGGAGAAGAAATTCTCCCTGTTTTATTTTACTATGGGGAGTATAATAAACATGAGGTGTAAACGAGGTACACTGTTTACAATCGGCAGTATCCCTTGAACCCTCGGTGTCCTCTGTGTCCTCTGTGATCTCTGTGGTGAAAAATCAGATCCAGACTACGGCCTCCGCCATCATTTATTTTCTTCGTGTTCTCCGTGGCTTCGTGGTGAAAACAAATGTCATCAAAGATTAGAACTTGTTTCAGGGTTTGCAGAGATTTAAAGGATGAGGGAAGCGAAAGTAGAATTCAAAAGCGAATAAAACTTCAAGTGGAATGACCTCATGACAAAACATAACCTGACAATATATCATACAAATGACCTGCATAACCGTCAGCATATTTTTCCCTTCCTGTCGGGAGTGAAAAATAACGGGGATGTGCTAATTCTTGATGCCGGGGATGCAATCGGGGGATCCAGCACTTTATTCAAATTTTCCGAACCTACATTGGATAAGATGAACCAAGTGGGGTATGACGCCATAACAATGGGCAACAGGGAATTGAATTATATAAGGTGGGTCCTGAAAATAAGGGCGGAACAGGCAAATTTCCCCATTCTATCGGCAAACCTGGAGGATCTCACAGGTAGGTCGGCAGATTGTTATATTTCACACATTATAAAAGAAATCAATGGGATCAAAGTGGGGATATTCGGACTGACACCGGTTCAATACCAGGAAAATTCCCGGTGGCTTAATCTCCTGCGTTTTCGGTTTCATGATCCCCTTAAAACATCCGGAAAAATGGTTGAAAAGCTCCGGAGTAAAGTGGATTTATTAATTTTACTCTCTCATCTTGGAATAGAAGATGATAAAAAAATTGCACAGGAGGTTTCAGGTATTGATTTGATAATTGGCGGTCATTCACATACTGTTCTGAAAAAGCCTGTCCATATTAAAAATACTTATATTTTTCAGGCGGGGTGTTATGGAAAACTCTATGGAAAGATTAACATTCAAGTCGATCCCGATAAATCTCTGAGAATTTCAAACCTCGAATACAATCTTATCGAGGTTAATAATAATTTAAATATAAACAAGGAAATTGACAATGAAAAATGACGACAAATTTCTGTTCATCAGTAACGGATATGGAGAAGATACAATAGCCACGAGCATAATTAACGAACTTGTGAATCTCACCGACAGGGATAGAATTGTAGGCTTTCCTCTTGTTGGGGAGGGCCAGGCATATAGTAATATTGGAATCCCTGTTGTGGCACCTGTTCGCAATATGCCCAGCGGCGGACTTATTCCCGGCGGATGGGTCAAAAACCTGTGGATGGATTTCTCCTCCGGATTAGCAAGACTCACCCTTATGCAGGTTTCACGGTTGGGGGAATTAAAAAAGGATCTACGCGCAGTTGTTGCTGTGGGGGATACTTATCCTGTAATCCTGGGAGGGCTCTTTACGGGGAAGCCTATCCTTTTTGTGGGAACGGCGAAATCCGATTATTTCTATCCCTATTCACCTATAGAAAGGGAGATCTTCAAGAGATATTGCAAGATTGTTTTTCCGAGGGATGAAATAACGGCGAAATCTCTTAAAAATAACAAGATAAATGCAAAATGGGTCGGAAATGCAATGATGGACAGTTTGAATTTTACAGGCGAACGGTTTGGCATTCCGCAGGATAAAACGGTCATTACCCTTCTTCCGGGAAGCAGGAGCTTTGCATATGACGATCTACCCGTGATATTGAAAGCGGCAGAAAGAATAAAGCAGGAATTGGATGACCCACCGGCTTTTCTTGCGCCTCTTGCAAATTCCATAGAGGTCCCTACCCTGGGTAAAAGCGCCCAAAAAGCTGGGTTCTCATTGATTGACAACCACAATGATGAAGGAGTCGTGGGGAAATTAACCCGTCATAATATGGAAGTACTTCTTCTTCGGAAACGATTCGGTGACTCAATAAACATGGCCGACCTTGTTATCGGCCAGGCCGGCACCGGAAACGAGCAAGCGGTCGGTCTTGGAAAACCCGTGGTAGCTTTTGATTCATCAGGAAATGAAAAACTGGGATGGTATCGTCTCAGGCAAAAGGGACTCCTGGGAGGGTCCCTTTCCATAACGCCAAGAGATCCTGAGAATATTGCAACGGAAACTCTTGACATTCTCCGGAACAGAGAAAAATATGAAGAGATGGCCGGAATCGGCAGAGAGCGAATGGGTCCTCCCGGTGGTGCGAAAAAGATGGCGGAACATATAGCAAATTTTGCTGGATAATTATCGTAACTATTCACCGCAGAGGGCGCAGAGGGCGGAGAGAGCGCGGAGAGAAGGAAAAGAGGAGAACTTTCATAAGTTATAATTTTTATACTCAGCAGTGTCCAAAAATCATACAAAGAAATAAGATATCAACGTGACGGATTAGGTCTAAGCATCGGATTTCATAAATTAAAATGCCAAGGGTCTATAAAAAGATAGGCCATTTGGATAATACAAAAAATATGATTATAATATATAATATATTTGGTGCAATAAAAGAGTTCGCAGTTGCTCTAAACGCTCCAATCAATTGACTAAACAGTCACACTATTGTAACGTTTTGTTTTTGAGACTTGGGGTTTCTCTGCAAGACGAATCCTACAAATCAACAACTTCATATCATTGTATTTTCGCGCATTATTCAATTGAATTCTATTCTATCAGAATTTAATGACTAGTTACGTAACATATTAAATTCAAAAAGGATAAAATTCAGGCAAAGTTACAAAAATATGAATTTGTTTTAGCCGATGTATGGTGTTAAGCAAAGGGCTGTATAGGATTTAACAACAAATTGGTTGGAGCGTGGGAGGTGCTGTGGGAAAGGAAGTAAGATGTCTTTCAATCCTCACAAGCTACTCGCCATGTCTTTAATTTGTCTTCTTGTTTTCCTAACGATTGCAATTATATCAGGATGTGGCAGTGGTAACGAAACGGACATGTCTCCAAACGGAGAATTTTCTAATCTCAGGGACAACGATTCTATTTCCACGCGGGGAAGAGAAGAATTGGATCCCACTGATTACAACATGACTTATTCTACTGAAAGCGACTGGGGAAGCGGATTTGTTGCAAAAGTTACAATAACAAATCAAACAGATGCTCGAATCGACGATTGGCAAGCAGAGTTTGACTTCAACCATGACATTACTAACATCTGGAATGCAAAAATTGTAAGTCATAACGGCAATCATTATGTTATCAAAGGGGAGTCATATAACTCCTATATTGATGCCGGCAGTAATGTCTCTTTTGGATTCCAGGGGACACCCGGGGGAGTTATCGCTCCGGTCAACTCTATTTTGAGTGGTGAGCAACCTGAACAACCTCCCGAGGAACCGCCCGTGGACCCTCCTGAAGACCCTCCTGTCCCGCCCGGCGAAGTTTCTGTTATTTATACTACTCAAGACGATTGGGGAAGCGGATTTACCGGAAAGATAGTTATAAAAAACGGTGGTGCCTCGGAGATATCCGGATGGAAACTCCAGTTCGATTTTGACCGCAACATCGGAAATATCTGGAACGGTATAGTCGAATCCCACCAGGGAAACAGCTACATTGTCGGACCCCAATCTTACAATAAAGTAATTCCGGCCGGCGGCGAGATTTCATTTGGCTTCCAGGGTAGCCCGGGCAACATCTCGCAAGGTCCTCAGAATCTCAGTCTTATATCGGATTCCCCAACGCCAACGCCTACACCCACTCCAACACCTGCACCTACACCGACTCCATCACCTTCGCCCACTCCTACACCGACGCCCACACCCACTCCCACGCCGACGCAGACCCCGGTGTCAGGATACTTCCATACGGAAGGCGCAAGGATAGTTGATTCCGATGGAAACACAGTACGATTGACCGGATTAAGCTGGTTTGGAATGGAGACGGATACCTATTGCCCTCATGGACTGTGGACGAGATCGATGGATTCGATGCTGGATCAGATTCAATCTCTGGGATATAACTGCCTGAGGGTTCAATATTCCAATGATCTCTTCAAGGCAAGTAGTATCCCCAACGGAATTGATTTCTACAAAAATCCTGACATTGTGGGACTATCCGGCATCCAGATTATGGATAAAGTGATCGAGGGTGCAGGTAAAAGAGGAATAAAAGTAATCCTTGACCGTCACCGTCCGGTTGCGGGAGGACAATCCGCCCTTTGGTACACGAATGAGGTCAGCGAGGAGAAGTGGATACAGGACTGGGAAATGCTTGCCCGTCGATACAAGGACAACCCCACTGTAATAGGTGTTGACCTTCACAATGAGCCCCATTCCCCGGCTACCTGGGGAGACGGTAATCTGGCGACCGACTGGAGGCTTGCCGCCGAGAGAGCAGGCAATAGAATTCTCGCAATTAATCCGAACCTTCTGATCGTTGTGGAAGGTGTTGAAAATGTCGGTTATGATTATTACTGGTGGGGAGGAAACCTGACGGCCGCAGGAGACTACCCTGTCAGGCTCAACTTGCCGAATCAGCTTGTATATTCCACTCATGACTATCCCGCTTCCGTTTTTCATCAATCCTGGTTTGACGACCCCGACTACCCCAACAACCTTGAGCCTATCTGGGATAAGCACTGGGGATACCTTGTTAAAAACGATATTGCTCCTGTACTGCTGGGAGAATTCGGGACATTCAACAAGGATGAAGTTGACAAGCAGTGGTTCGTGACAATGGCTGACTACATTGAGAAGAACAATTTGAGTTTCACATATTGGTGCTGGAACCCAAATTCAAGTGATACGGGGGGTATTTTAAGGGAAAATTGGCAGACAATCCATGAGGACAAACAGAAAGTTCTCAATCCCCTTCTTGCCCCCCTTTTTTCCCGATAAGAAGAGAATGCAACAAAAGTCCAGTCGGTAGTTTTACAATAAATATATAGTAACCGACATGATTTATTCGGGGAAGAGACTTTTTAAAAAGTTTCTTCCCCGATCTTTATTTAAAAAACTTTATACCAGGGATCTGAATAATCCCTAAAAATGTATTTGGAATCCTATAATTACCGTATTGTAGCTTTTTATCAGTAAAAGAGTACATTTCTCGTCAATATAAAATCATATTGGAGAATGCCTAAAAATTGGTGCGAATAATTTGCAGTGAATCCTGTCACACACTATTGACATGCTCCGCTGCGCCCTCTGCGCTCTCTGCATTGAATTAAAAAGTATTATTCGGAAAAATACTGTTTTACTCGCCGGAGAAGAGCCATAAACCTTGAAACATGTTAACATTCTTGTAACCTAATTTATGTTGAATTTCATCGCATCATCTGATATTATTATAATGAATTAGTTTAGGTGATTATTAAGGAGGAATCCGATATGTCTATAAGAGATAATATGAGAATAAGCCAACAGCCTGTTTCAAGACAAGCTGGCAAGGCATCAAAAAAAGAAACGGATAAACGCTCGGTTGTTGATTCCGATGATGTATTTCAGGCGGCAAAGGAATTAAAAGATGAAGGCGCCGCTGATATCGCAAAAGGCGACCAACTCAAGAAACAGGGTCTTACCGCACAGAAAGAGGGAACACAGACGGTAGCAGAGGGAACCGCTACACAGGCGAAAGGTCACGCCGTTGAGGAGCTGGGTAAGGCAGAACAAGGTGTGGGAGAATACCTTTCAGAAACCGGGAAAAAGGCAATGGAGAAAGGACTTGAAAAAGAAGTCGCAGGTCACGAGGTCGAACAAAAGGGAATTAGCGATTTCGAGGAAGGACTTTTTGCAGGAGGAGCTGCACATCACAAGCAGTTGGACGGCAAAAGAAAAATCGCATCAGGATTGAAAAAGGAAGTAAAATCCCTGCTACAGACAGCGGATGGAGTTGCAAAATTTAATGAAAGCCTGATGATGAGTGACCAGGGAATCATTACCCAGGAAGAAGGAGCCGGAACAATTAAAGAGGCTCTTCCCGTTGAGAAACTGGGACATCAGCAGGTTGCCGGGGGAATGGATAAAATGAAATCAGGTATGTTTAATGTGACTAAAGGAGATTTTTACTTAAATAGAGCGGGAAAGAAACAGCACAAAGCAGCGATTCTTGAAAAATCAGCAAGACGAATGGAAAAACAAGCTTACAAGCTGGAGCAAAATGCCGAGCATAAACTTGAAAGAGCGGCGCACAAGGATGAGAGAGCGGCACATAAGGACGGTAAGTCAGATAAAATGTCCGCAGAGTCCGCCGTCAAGGACGCCGAGAGTGTCGTGCACGATAAGAAAAGTGAAAATTCTGCATTACTTTCAAAGCTTCTGAAAAAGAAAGCTCAAATTGACAAACAGGCAGGTAAGGATCTTCTTGGAATAGATTCCTTTATTGAAGAGGGCGCGGCCACAATAGTGGAAGGAAAACTCAGCGAGAAGGTTTCGAAGAAAAGAGGAGCCGAGTCCGATATGGCGTCGGCAAGATCTTCTTCCGAGAAAGCTGAGTCCTCAATGTTAAAGAGTGAATCCGCTGAGTTGAAGACGGAATCCGCCGAGTTAAGGAAAGAAGCCCAGGAATTAAGAAAAGAAGCGGCAGAAATGAAGGAGAAAGCGGCAGGTCTGAGAGAAACGGTTCGCGAGAAACTTGACGAATCCGCCGGATTGAAGCAGAGCGCACTCACCGATGAGACCAAGGGTAAAGAGCAAATCAAGACAGGTCAGGATGAGAAAGCGGATGGAGCTTCCGATATCAAAGACGGCACACAGGTTGAGAAACATGCCGTTGACGCCGAGAAAGAAGGAATGGGCAAAGTACAATCAGGACAATCCGTCATCGAGTCAGCCTTTGTCGGCAAGAAGGAAGGCTACAAGGATATCAAACAGGGTATCAAACGCGCAGGCAAAGCCGCCGATAAGCAGAAAGAGGGACTTGCCGAGGTTATAGAAGGCACTTCCGAAGTTGCAGGAGCCGTCATAGACAAGATGGGCGCATTAATATCTATGGTTCAAGGTGACATGATGGAGTCCGAGGGACGCGTTAATCAGGATATCGGCAAGGAAACCTTTAAAGTAGGCGATAGACTCGAACATGCCGGAAGAGACAAGCAGGACGAGGGTCAGAAAACCATTAAAACCGGTGAGAGAATGCAAGCCGAGGGTAAAGAGAAGTTCAAGAAAGGCAAGGAAACAGAGCAAGCCGGTGAGGTTAGCAAACAAAAAGGTAAATCATACATCGACCTGGCTGATAACATCATTCAGGAATAAGATAATATATAAGATCATTTACAAAGCGACCTGTTGTAAGGCAGGTCGCTTTTTTTAGTTAAAAAACAATAGTTTAAAGGTTTTTGAAGATAGGGTTTGCGGTCAATACTTCTCCAACTTAGAAGCTCCTGACAGATTGGACTGAACATCCTGTGGGGATCCTGAGTATTTGATACTGCTTGCGCCTGTCGCTTTCACCCTCAGTGTCCCTTCCACGTTAATTGTTGCATTACTTGCGCCGCTAATATCAAGCATGACGTTTTGTGCTTTGAGCTCTTCCATATCTATTGAAGATGCCCCGGCTCCTTTTATGTTGAGATCCTCCGATGCGCCGGTCGCGTTCAAACTGCTTGCTCCTGTAATCTCCACATAAATTTTTTCGGTCTTGATGTCGTCAAGCTTAATTTTTGAAGCTCCGGAAGCTTTGATTTTCAAATCTTCGGTTTCTCCCTCGAGCTTTACTTTGGATGCCCCATTTGCATCGACATTCAGGCTTTCGTTTCTGAGCCCTTCCATCTTGATTTTGGACGCCCCGGTTGCCTTTAATTCATCAATATTTCTTGCAGATATTATTATTTTGATACCCTTTGTACCCGAAAAGGATCCTGAAGATTTGACAGTCAGTTTATCTCCTTCAACATTGGTTTGAATATGGGAGATTAAATTATCATCTGCTTCGATTATAATTTTTGTCTTTTCGCCACATTTCACTTCAACGTCAAGTCCCCCCTTCACTTCTATTTTTGTAAAGTCAGGGACTTCCCTTATTTCTTCTGCCATATTGCCACTCCCCTTAATTCCCATACCCTGGAAGTTGACTTTTTTAACATTTTTTGACACAAATAGGTACATGCCTAACGCTGCAAGTGCAGCAAGTACAGCAAGAATAATGAGAACAATGAAGATGGTGAGACAAGTCTTTATCCCCTTACTTCTTTTTTGATGCTCATTTGCATGCTCCATATCGGCGTCAATGGCACGTTTGTTCTTGTCATATTCCGAGTTATCGGGTCTATTATCATAATTTTCCATCAGAAACACCGCCCTTTTAGTATTTTTGTTTATTCCTCTCCATTGTTTTTCTTTATTTGTAACTGTTCACCCCCTTATCGTTTTTTACCGCAAAGACCACAGAGACCACAGAAGGTTAGACCAACGGTCGTATTTCCGATTGTAAACAATGTACCTCGTTTACACCCCATGTTTTGTATTTATTCAGACCCATCACTGTAGGAGAGCCTTCCAGGCTCGATTGTCGTGGCAAGATGCCACTCCTACAGGGTAGGCTTAATGTTTACGTCTGCTATTCACTAAATTCTGAATATCGATTTCGAGTGTAAAAATTAATTTATCCCGGACTTACGCAAAAAATTGTGGGAATATTGTAATGTTATCTGAAAATTCTCCTCTTTTTCTTCTCTCAGCGACCTCTGCGCCCTCTGCGGTGAATAGTTACC
>JAIORV010000134.1 GCA_021107945.1 Vulcanimicrobiota bacterium
TTTTGACAAATTGAGTGATTTAATTAAAAGATATCAGGTGTGCGAAATCTAAGAAGTAAGGACCAATCGGTTTATGCCACTTTATGAATATATAGCATACAGCGCAGATGGAAGGAAGCAAAAAGGATTAATTGACGCTCCCTCCCGCAATTCAGCATTCGGCAAGTTGAAAAGACAGGGAATATATCCCATCGATCTCGCCGAAGATACAAATATATCACAAAGCTCCAGGGTTTCTGCCTCGGATATGATTTTTGCCCTCGGACAGCTTGCAACACTTCTAAGAGCGGGGATGCCTCTGCCGGAATCCTTGGGCTCCCTTTTTGAGCAGCTTGACAACAATAACCTCAAACGAGCATTTATCCGAATGAAGGTGCATCTCGAAGAAGGAAAGAGCTTCGCAGGCGCAATGGCGGAAGAAAATGTTTTCCCCCCTGTCCTGGTAAAAATGATCGAAGCCGGTGAGGCCGTGGGAGCGGTGGAGCTTATTCTTGAGCGGTTTGCCGAATTCATGGAAAAAGAAAGCACATTCCGGGACAAGGTTGTCTCAGCAATGATATACCCCGCAATGATTATGGTGGCAAGCTTCGGACTTATATTCTTCATCCTGACCTATATAGCGCCGACACTTGTAGATGTCTTCAAATCATTCAACCAGGGGCTTCCCCTGCCGACACAAATTCTGCTGGGAATGGGATCCTTTCTGCGAAGTAACATGATAATTATTGTCGTGCTTCTGGGAACCGGCATTTATGTCTATCTGAAAGTGATTCCGCGGAAATATAAAGATATGTTTCTTCTCAGACTACCATTGTTTGGCTCGGTGCATAAAAACGTTCAGATAAGTAGTTGGGCAAGGACACTCTCCATGCTTCACAGCGGTGGCGTAACACTTGTGAAGGCGCTGGCGTCTTCAAGAGAAGTGTTGGACAACAGCATTCTGAAGGATGAGTTCAAAAAAGTGGAGGATTACATTCAAAAAGGCGATACCCTGGGAAACGCCCTGTCAAGAGTGCCGATTGTCCCCCAGCTTATTATACAGATGGCAAAAACAGGCGAAAAAAGCGGCGAACTTGAGAAGATGCTGAACACCGCGGCGACGTTCTATGAGAAAGAAGTTGACAAAAAGCTCTCTCTGTTCTTCAAATTCCTCGAGCCTGCAATCATCATGCTCCTGGCGGTTGTGGTGGGCTTTGTTGTAGTGTCCGCATTATTGCCGATATTTGATATGAATAAATTGATAAAGTGAAAGAGGGGGGTCAGGTGTCAGAATTGCCCTCTGATATGAGCTCCTCGAATTTCTTGCGGCAAAACTTCATGTTGCCGGAGCTTTGATTTTCAATGCCATTCCCGTCGGGTTTGTCGCTGCCGGATTTATTCCGCTCGACTCCGTCCCGAACTATCCTTTTTTGACACCGCGATTTCTTCATTGCTCAGAATGACAAGAAGTCCCGGGGGACTGAATAATTCCAAGTTTTTTGAGGTATATAGACTATAAAGTGGAGGAGTAAAAATGAGTTTATTTGAGAAAATGAGAGAAATAATAGGAGAAATAAATGTTGTTGAGGTTGAG
Organism: Vulcanimicrobiota bacterium; assembly: GCA_021107945.1. Lineage (GTDB taxonomy): Bacteria > Vulcanimicrobiota > JAJTBE01 > JAJTBE01 > JAJTBE01 > JAIORV01. Next base: position 1,574 of record JAIORV010000134.1, read on the forward strand.
AGTGGTAAAATGATGTTAGGAAAAGAATTTAGAATTTTACAACAAATTGGCGAGAAAGATAACAATGAAAATGTAAATATCACATGCCGGACAGATGAAGGAGAGATAATTGCTATATGGGGCACATATTCTGAAGAAGGAAACGAGAGAAACAACATCAAGAATATCGAAAAAATATTGAAGTGTGGTTTTCCTTGTACAATAAAACCTAGTGATTTTTTTAAACCCGGTAATAGGAAAACCAACCCAGTAAAGCACGATTACTGGATCCCTGAGGGTTCAGATATTCAAATTATTGGTTGAGGGGAAAGTAGAGAAAGGCAAATATTATCTAAATCAGTCCGCCCATTTTTTCTAATACGCATACGCAAAAATGCGAGGGGGTCAGGTCTGGATAATCCCGGATAAGAAGATCGGGAATAAAAGCGCCCCTTATTATCTCCTGCTATTTTGAATCTTTTTCTTTCTTTATTGCGAAAGAGACCACGCGATGATTTGAAGCTTTCTGCCTTGTTCGGGCATCGTCCAGAATTCTTTTTATGTCATAGTCGAATTTTTTGGCGTTTGCTTCACGAGTTTTTCGGACTTCCTCCACTATAGGATCTTTCCACATTTTAATCCTCTCCCATTAGCTCTTCTGGTGTACAAATAATTGGGCATTCGTAGCCTTTTGATCCACATACCGAATAAATTGCGATCCATATTTCGGCGTTTGCAAGGTGAGCGCAATTCCATGTCAAGAGAAAATTCATCTTGTGAATAGTAGCGATGGCGATGTGTGCAGCATCTGTTGCCGATTTCTGAGGAATGATACCGGAAAGCAATATTTCTGCGGTCAGGTTGGTTACTTCATCGGTAATATCCAAAATGTTGAATTCAGACAATGTTTCAAGTCTTTTTTGAGAAGCTTCTTCGTCCCCTTGCCCTGCCTCATCAAGTACAAATTGCGAAATAAAAATCTCAAAATCAAGTCTTCTCTTTTCCCACCAATCGCGTGTAATTTGCTGATGTGCGGCAACAATCAGATCTCTGCTTGGCCGGGATATTAGATAGCTTGGGATTGTTGTTTCTAAATATAGCTTTGCTTTCATAGTTCCACCGGTTCACATTCGAGTTTTGCCAGGATAGCTTAATTAGCGATTTTCATAGGACTGCCATTATCATACTAAATTCAGAATTAATTTGCAATAGAATTCGGGGGTCAGGCCTCGTTATTCTTGTCTTAATGTCTTCTTTATCCTCCGAATCTCTTCCCTTGACTTTTCAGTAAGCCACATGTTAATGAGGGTCTGGTAAGGAATCCCCGATTGAAGATGATGAAAGAAAATTTTTCAAGGATTTGTTGGCTCCTTTACGGCACCGAATCCGGCACGGAAATGCCATAATGCCTCCATAAAAAGCATACGCTATACTGCTAAACTATAGTTATGATAATTGTAGCCATTTTTATTGCAAGATGTGCGCTTGCCGGGGAAGAGTAAAATAGAAACACGCTCCCCCATTCTCTTTTCCTTCGGCCCAGACTCTTCCACCATGCCTGCCTACAATTTGTGAGACGATAGCCAGTCCGATGCCGGTTCCCTCGAATTCTTCCATCGTGTGGAGTCTTTGAAAGACTTTGAACAGATTTTTTATATATCTCGCGTCAAAACCCACGCCATTATCCTTGATATAATATAGATTCTCATTCCCTTCCTTTTTCCCGCCGACCTCTATGACCGCTGTCTCCATTGGCCTCGTGAATTTGATTGCGTTGGATATGAGATTGACAAAAACCTGCTGGATCATTGCAATGTCCCCACTTGCGGGGGGAAGAGGCTTGATTTCCAATTGCAGTTTTCGATCTGGAACTGCAGCCTTGAGTGTCTTGAATACTTTTTTGGCAATTGCGTTCATATTGATATTCTGCCTGTTAATTTCCTTGCGTCCAACGTGGGAAAATGAAAGCAGGTCGGTGATAAGCTGACTCATGTTCTGTGTGTTTTGCCTGATGGTCTTTACAATCTTTTTTCCTTTGTCATCCAATTTATCAAGGTGGTCTTTCAGGAGCAGCTTCGAGAAACCGTCAATCACTCGCAGGGGCGCCTGAAGGTCGTGGGAGACAGAGTAGGAGAACGAATCGAGCTGTTTTATGGCGTCTTTCAAGGCGTCCTCTGCCCGTTTTCGCTCGGTGATGTCAAGCGCATAGACATTGACATAATTCGAATCCACGACTGGAGCATATGTAAGGGAGAATATCCGATCACAACATTCAATTTCAGACTGTTGGGGTTGCCCGGTGTTGAGAGTCTCCAGTATAATCTGGCGCCATTGACTCGGAATAGGCTGCTTGTCCCGCCATTGCCAGGCATCGAGCAAGCAGGCGCTTCTCTTGTTATGATAAAGGATGATACCGTCTCCCGAAATGCGAAGCACCGGGTTCGGGTTTTCAGCGGGAAATTTGGCCAGGTTCGCAATTTCTTCCTCTGCCCGTTTTCGCTCGACAATTTCGCCCATTAGCCTGGCGGAAGATACTAATCGACTCTTGGCAATTTCAATTATGAATTGTGGCCGTGATTGATACTTCCTGGCTTGTTCGAGAAGTGCGTCCACATCGACCTTATATTTCCCGGCGATATCCTGCAGTTTTCGGGGATCCCTGGGCGGATCGCCATATCCAAAGTTGATTGCTCCAACTACTTCTTTGCCGACCTTTACCGGAACCGAGTAGATGTGAATACCGCCATTACATTCAATATCCACTGGCTGCCCTGTCGCGATAGAAGCTCTCGAGGCTTCGGTCCAGCAGGATTCGTGACACAGCCACTTGCCACAACCTAATGCTTCCCTGTTATCCTCCGTGCCGCACAAGTTGCGGGAGGCATTATCCAGGAACTGGCACCACCCCGAAGAAAAAACACCCGCGGCGTAATCCCCATTCTTCTCATAAATTGCGGCTGAAGTTTTTAGTAGGTCGAGGCAGTCTCCCACAATGTTGATAAGGGTATTTTCCCCCACAGAGTCCAATATCAGGCGGGAGGTGTTCAGCTTGGTTAGATTGCCATAAGGCGATTCATAGGATTTCTCCCGGATAGGTTTGGGACTAATTAGCCATTCGATTCGCTTTAATTCTTCTTCAATATTCTTTCGCTCAATGAGCTTTTTTTCGTATTTACCTTTTTCATACAGCAATTTCAGGTGGGATTCAACAAGCTCCTTAAACTGCAATATAAGATCCTCATAAGCTTTATTGTAGTGGTTCTCTTTTGAATCAAGGACACAGATGGTGCCGAAAACTTCACCATTGGGCCAGAGAAGAGGAAATCCCAGATAGGAAAACATTCCCAATTTGATATCAGGGTTTTTATTCCAGTCCTTATCTTCCAGAGCATTGGGAACCAGGAGCCTACTCTTTGTCTTAATCACCCGCTCACAGTAGAGTCCGGTTAAATGCTCTCTGTCTCCTACCTCGTAGGAATTACCGTCGGATTCGCTGGAGCGAAAAACCTCGATGTAGGGTGGTTCCACTTTCATAATCAGGGCGGCGGGGACATGAATAAACTCGGCAAGAATATTCACAATGCCCTGCCATTTTTGAGTTGTCTCATTCGTTACAGAAACATCTTTCATATTAGGAGAAATGCCCAAATTGGAACCTCCTGATTCATTTGCTATTATATTGTTCTATTTTAATCACTAATAACCTCCGCCAGGAATTGCGCACTTCTAAGAAAGAACGGCATGAAATAGTCATCCTGAGCACCGGTAAAGAATCTCCTTAATTTGACTTCCTTTCTGAGATCCCTACTTAGTTTATACCCAGAATTATGGAAGTAAAATCCAACTTTGTATATTTATTTTATTCACTATGTGCGCTTGCCGGGGAAATTTCCTGAGTTCGATTTTTTCTACAGGAAAGGTAAGAACAAGACAAGGAGCGAAAGATACATCAAGGCAATGGTTTGCCGCGCTGACATGAATTTGTTTGAATGTTTTCTTATCATTCATCGTCATGGAGTGCCCGTCATTCCATAAGAAGGAATCTAAAGTAAACTGCAAATCTGCAATAAATAGAAATGGGAAACGGGAAACTGTCCCCGTTCTCTGAACTTTGTGGTATTTGTGGTCTTTGCGGTGAGTAAATAAAATATTTTAAGAGCGAAAAGGATAATCACTGAAAAAGGATTTAGAATGCAGGTACCAAGAGAGAAAATTGAAGAAATACTATCCCGAACCGATATCGCCTCATTGGTGGGGCAATATGTGACCCTGAAATCGGCGGGAAAGAATATGAAAGGACTTTGTCCCTTTCACAACGAGAAGACGCCCTCGTTTAACGTCCATCCTGAAAAGGGCTTTTTTAAATGCTTCGGGTGCGGCGAAAGCGGCGATTCCATCCGTTTTCTGATGAAGATTGAAACTCTGTCTTTCCCGGAAGCTTTGAAAATTCTTGCGGATCGTGCCGGCATAGTATTAAAAACAACCCCTCAAGAGATAAAAGTCATCTCGGAGAAGAAGCTTTTAAGAAAGGTGCTAAAGGCCGCCACAACATATTATCATGACATGCTTGTCAACTCACCTATCGGCAAAAAAGGGCTTGCATATCTCGTTAATAGAGGCCTTGATATGAAAACGCTCAAGGAATTTCAACTGGGTTATGCACCTTCCGGGGGAGATTTTCTCATAAAACATCTCAGGAGCAGGAAAGTGCCGTTCGAGTTGATGGAAAAAGCCGGGATTACAAGGAGGAGTAGAGGGGATTATTACGATTATTTCAGGGATCGGATCATTTTCCCCATAAGCGACAGTCAGGAACGCCCCATTGCGCTTGCCGGAAGGACGCTCTCGGCCGATGTGGGACCCAAGTATCTGAACACTCCCGAGTCATCTCTTTTCTCTAAGCGCAGGGTTCTTTACGGCCTGGGGCAGGCGAAATCCGCCATTCGAATCAAGGAAGAGGTTTATGTGGTTGAGGGCTATATGGACACAATAGTCCTTCATCAGGGCGGGTTTCAAAATGTCGTTGCCTCGATGGGAACCTCCCTCACGGATGATCAGGCAAGGGCAATATCCAGATATACCAGGAGGATTATTTTTGCATATGATGCGGACTCGGCGGGAGCCGCCGCCACAGTAAAGGGAATTGAGATTTTCGAGAAGGCAGGTCTGTATGTAAAAGTGATGAAAATCCCACAGGGCGAGGATCCCGATTCAATTCTCCACAAAAAAGGGGCGGATTATTTTCGCAAACTGACATCCGGAGCGCAGGGAATAATCGATTACAGGATTGATCGCCTGGAGAAGAAATATAATCTTACTACTCCCGAGGGAAAACAGGATTTCACCGGGGAGGTTGTTCCGATTCTCCGAGAAATCAAGGGCGAGGTAAGGAGAAGTGAATATATCAGGATACTCTCGGAGAGGCATCGAATATCCGAAGAAGTCCTGACCCGCCTTATGAAAGACCGGAAAATAAGAAAAAACATACCCGATATTTCTCCAACATATTCAACCAAATTGAAACTTCCGGAAGAATTGATTCTGAATTGCCTTTTGAGAAGTCCGAAATTTATTCCCATTTGCCGGGAATTTAATATTGATGAAAAGTGCATGAGAGAAGATCTTTTTAAAATCTACATATCCCTTGTAAATACTAACTTGGAGGGGGTTGAAGTCATATCGGCGGATGTACTTTCAAGAATCGTTGAAGATGAAAAATTGTTAGAAATAGCGATTGATCTTTTAATGAAAGAAGGAGCAGGGGATTGTAGTGAAGAACACATTCGAATATTTTTATCCAAAATTGAACAAAGGAAAATTAAGCAGGAAAGAGAGAAGAGCTTTCAGGAAAAACTTGCAATGGGTACTTTGAGTTATAATGATCCCGATTTCATAGAATATATTGCAAGCTTGAAGAAAACAAACATTCCTGAAGAGAATTGACCGGAATAAAGCTTTGAATCCGGTGGCATTTGCCACTTTTTCATATAGCATTAGGTAGAAGTCTGGAATGCAAAATACCAGACACAAAGAAGACATGGGATTCAGGAGGCGGGTAATGAAGAAAGGGAAAGACTTTTCCCTGGAAGTCCAGAAATTATTGGCAAAGGGGCGGAAGAGTAAAATTCTGACCTCCGAAGAGATTAACGCGGTCCTTCTTAAGGAAGGAAAGCTGGAATCTCAGGAGATCGAGAATTTGATTGATATTATTATTGGGGAAGGTATTCAGATTGTTGATGAACTTCCATCAAAAGACAAAGCTCAGGAAACTGAATCTGAAGAAGATGCGGCAGCTGAAACCCACGATATAAAACTTTTTACAGACTCGGGAGCGCTGGACGATCCGGTGCGGATGTACCTCAAGGAAATAGGACGTGTTCCCCTGCTTACATCCACAGAAGAAGTCTATCTGGCTATACGTATTGAACACGGAATGAGCTTCAGGGAATTTATTATAAGTGAACCGGGGCTCTGGAATGCAATACTGGAATCGCCAAGGGTAGAGGAGGGGAAGAAAGAAAAAGCGGCGGAATTATATAGCAAAATCGAGAAAGTCAAGATAGAAGAAAAGATAGAAGAAAAGATAGAAGAAAAGAAAGAAGAAAAGAAAGAAGAAAAGATAGACGAGAAGATAGACGAGAAGAAAGAAGAAAAGAAAGACGAGAAGATAGAAGAGAAGAAAGAAGAAAAGATAGACGAGAAGAAAGAAGAAAAGAAAGAAGAAGATGAGGATATCTTTGAAAAACTGAATAAAACGTGGGAAGATTTACTTGATTTAATAGAAGGAGATAATGCACTCGAAGAATTACTGTTTTTAGAGGGAAAGCAAGCGTACCAGGTACAACTTGAAAAAAGACAGCTACTTCGCCGTTACAAGGAGGAGCTACTCGAAAAAATTCTTCCTTTTTCCAGTTGGGGACAGATCAAAGATATTAATCTTATTGCAGAGCTTGACCGGATCCCGAAAGAGACGGAAATACACCTCAAAGAGGATATACTTGAAGGACAGAGGGCAAGCGAACGTATTGATGAACCAGCGTTCCTCCTGGGAAAAGCGCAGGAAGTTTTCAAGGATATGATAGAGAGAGGACTTAGCGCAAGGTGGATTTTTCTGCAGACGGTTCACCTGAAAAAGCGAGTGGAGCAACTCCAGGAAGACGTGAAATTCTTTGAAGACCGTCTTTTGATAGAAATTGAGGAAGAGTTGCTTGAAGATAAAGAGGAAAGGCTCAATAACGCCAGGCAGCATAGAGATGACATTGCAATGAGACTAAATGAATTAAATGTTATTCTCAAAAGAAGAAACGAGGACTATGGAGAGGATTTCTCGGGACTGAAAAAAATCGTCCTCACAGGTATCGAGGCGGAAAAATTCCTCAAACAGATTGAGGAAGAACCCGAAGAATTCTACAAGAACAACAGTAAGTCTCCCGTCTTTTCAAGAATTCGCAACCGACTTGGAAGACTTATTGACGAGATGGACCGCAACGTGAAAATACTGGGAAGACAAGAAGACAGACTCAGGTATATCAAAGAATCGCTGATAGAGAAGCTCTCAAGGGGATCTGGCGCATATATTAAAATGGATGAATACAAAGTGGCGGACAGACACCTCGCCACCGGTAAAGAATCTATTCAACAGCTTACCGAGGCCAACCTCAGGCTTGTCGTCAGCATAGCCAAAAAATATATTAGTAAGGGTATGTTATTCCTGGATCTCATCCAGGAAGGCAACCTTGGGCTTATCAGGGCAGTGGAGAAGTTTGATTTTCGCAAGGGATACAAGTTCAGCACATATGCCACCTGGTGGATTCGTCAGGCAATAACCCGCGCTCTTGCGGATCAGGCAAGGACGATAAGAATACCTGTCCATATGGTTGAGACAATCAACCGACTCATCAAGGTCAAAAGGCAGTTGCTGCAGGAATACGGCAGAGATCCGACCGTTGAAGAGATAACATGGGTCATGTACCCCATAGATTCCGAGGAGATAAGAGAGCAGTTGTCAGGTGATCTTGGTTTCGAGCTTCAGGTCGATCACGAGCTTGTCCGGGAAAAAGTCGTTGAAAGGGAGAAGATCGGCCAGGAAAAGGTCAGGGAAATCATCAAGATTGCCCAGGAGCCTATTTCCCTCGAGACTCCGATTGGCGAGGAGGAGGATTCACACCTGGGCGACTTTATTGAAGACGATGCGGCGATTGCCCCGGCGGAGGCGGCCACATCAATCCTCTTGAAAGAAAAGTTAGAGGATGTTCTTCACAATTTGACACCCAGGGAGAAAAAAGTACTGAAGCTCCGATTCGGACTCGAAGACGGCAGATCCAGAACCCTGGAGGAAGTTGGAAGGGAATTTGGCGTCACGAGGGAGAGAATCAGGCAGATCGAAGCAAAAGCATTGAGAAAATTGAGACACCCCACACGCTCCAAGTGGCTGAAAGACTACTGGGAGGGAGCTTGATTTATGTAAAGGAGATGTAACATGAAGAAAAAATCACTAATAATAATTATTTGCATCACCCTGATGATCGGTTTTTTTCTATCGACAGTGATCTTTTCAATGGCACAGGAAAAACCGGGGGATCCAAAAGAAACGGTCACCCCGAAAGCAACAGGAAGCACAACACCTTCCACACCTCCCGGTAAAATGGGGAAACTTATGGAGCTTTTCGATTCTCTGTCACAGGTAAGAGTCTATATAGAATTTTATTATATGGAGGCGGGAGATTACCCGACGGATCTTGATCAACTAAAAAAAGACCTCAATTCAATATTACCCAGGAACCTTGAAAAGATTTCGATTCCCACAGACCCAGCAACCGGAAAGCCTTTCGTCTATAAACCATCCAAAGATCGGCAGTCATATACCATTGCAGTGCCGGATCCCAAGTCCTATGGCATGAAAAAAATCGAATTTCCAAACGTAAAATGGGGTGGATTCACCGTTGTGGCAGAGGACAGAAAATTTAAATTTCTGGGAACCATCTGCATACAGAACATAAAACATATCGCTACAGCAATAGAATTCTATGCCTCAAAGAACAAAAACGGCAAGTATCCGGAGAAACTGAAGGATCTCATACCCAAGTATCTCCCATCTATGCCCGTGTGTCCCATAACAGGGAAATTCTACGAGTATGAAAAGAAGGGCGACGATTATTTCGTGAAATGTCCGAACCCAAAAGAACATAAAATGGAAGTACTCATGTTCTCAACAAGACGCGGCTGGGTGACCAGATAAGGAAAAGGGTGTTTTTTTAACGCAGAGAGCGCAGAGGATGACCGAGAAAAAAGACGCTGATCTCCCGGTACTATTATATTCTACAATAACTTATCGATATTTTTCTTTTCGCTATTTACTTCTTTTCGGTTTATTATAACAGGACTATACTCATTTCCATTTAAGAAATGCGTGAAATTGTCATCCTGAGCGGAATATGATCAACTTACTTTGTTGCGATCAACCTTGGCAAGAACGGATTTTACTTGCCTCCGATGTCTTCCACAGCGAAGGATCTCTACCCACGACAAATGATCTTCTACAGGCAATTATTAAATAGATTCTTCGCTATGTAAATCTTCGTAGATCAAGAAAATTCAGTCTTTGAGAAAGTCATTGGAGTAAAGTAAGTCTTTTGTGATCCACTCAGAATGACAATTGCGTAAGTCCTTATATGATAATATGGTTGCAGGTGGATATATTTCCCAAAAAAAGAGTTCTTGTAACGGAAAAGTAATCCTCCCTGCAGTGGAGGGAGTGTAGCGACCGGAACTGCAGGGAGGATGCGGGCGCTCCGGGAATACCTTAGTTGTGTCGAAGCGTTTCGCTGGAATAGGACTTG
>JAIORV010000200.1 GCA_021107945.1 Vulcanimicrobiota bacterium
CGGCATTTAAAGGAATATTTTTTAGGAAAAGCTTGACTTGTCCATAACATGACAATATTACCGCAATTCTTTGCGTAAGTTCTATCATAAATTAATTTAAGGAGGTCTATTATGTTTGAAGAGATTAAAAAACACCCCCGGTTATTAATGGAAGTGGAGTTGGAACCTGTGCAGGGCGACCGGTTTCAGCCCACAGGGTTCCCCGACATCGGGGCGGCTGACTATACCACGCCCGACGGCACAAGGAAATTACTGGTGGAATCTGCCCAGTCAATGGCAAACAGGCTGGAAAAGACTATATTGGATGGTGAGGGGCCAATGCTATCAAAGGAACTTAAAGGCCTACCATATGTCGTGTCGAATTTGGTTGGAGACAAAGAGACAGTTACAAGTTCACTCATGGAGGCCCATCGACTTAATTCCCCTTTCATAATTGCAGATGACGAATTACAGGCAAATTTCAAAGAAAAAGTTGGATACAGAAAGGGGAAGAAGGGTGATGTTCTCAACTGGATTGACTGGAAAAAGATTGGCTCGACATTCCTATTTTATGATCCCAACTCTATAATCCATGGCGTGTTTATGGTAAACCTGAAGGAGGGAGGTTCAAGAATAAGGCTTCCTCGAGCACTTACTGGTTTCATTGAAGCAATCGATATCAGAGAAGTATCATGCGGCGGTGTCAAAAATAATCCTCTTGATCCAAAAGGTGAAATTAAAGCGGTAAATATAGATACGGATGTGTATAGTAATGTCCCATATCATCGAACAGAATATACCGCCAAAAAAATCTGCGCATATTTCAATCTGGATATCGCCTTATTAAAAGGATATAGCCTCCCGGAAGAAGCGCTTGACCTGTTGATTGCTTTGAGCCTGTATAAAATCAGGAGATTCCTTAATACTGGATTGCGATTGAGAACGGCCTGTGATCTTAAAGTGAGAGGGGAAATTAAAGTTGAAACTCCGAAGGGAATAGTAATACCCCCGGAAGACAAGTTGCTTGGAATTATGAGGCAAAAGATTGAGGAATGTAAGAAATTCTTTGCTGAGCCATCTGTAACCAAGGTAACCGTTGAAACAAGAAAAACAAGTTCTAAAAGAGAAAAGAAGTAATTCCAGGATAAGCTTTTATTATGATTATTACAGGAGGCCGCCAATGCTTACCATCCAGCTTAAATTCCTAAATGGACGCTACCATTCAACACCCTGGGGGCGGAATGTCAACGAGGGAGTGGTGGAATGGCCGCCCTCGCCGTTCCGTCTGCTAAGAGCGCTCATAGATACCTGGAAAAGAAAATTCTCCGATCTGGAGGAAATTCGGGTTACAAACGTCCTGGAAGCCCTGGCTGTAGAACCGCCCCGGTTCCATTTGCCTCGGGCTTCCTCCTCTCATACCCGCTCTTATCTCAGCATGAATAAGAAGGATCTCACCAAGAACAAGAAAGAGGTCTTCGATGCCTTTGTGGTCATATCGCCTGATTCAAGTATCCACATGAATTGGCACGACGTGGAATTGAATCCCGGGGAAAACGAAGTCCTGGAGAAACTCCTCTCAGGACTCAATTACCTGGGGCGCTCCGAATCGTGGGTTGAGGCAAGTATCGGGCAGAACGGCGAAAATATCCAATATAATTGTTACCCGCTTAAAGATGTAGAGGGACAAATCGGGGAATCCGATGAGCCGGTTGAGGTGGCTGGCGTGATACAGAAAAATGAATACGAGGAGGCTCCTTTCTCACCACCCGGGAAGGGATCGGGCAAAAAGAAACCTGTGAAAAATTTCCTATCCTGGCTTTCCGCGTTATGCCTCACAAGCAAGGATGTTATTGATTTCAGGCTCAGTCATCATCCGGCGATGAAGACTATCACATACCTACGTCCCCGCAATTGCTTCGAAATAAAGTACGAAAGCCGGGAAAAAGAGCGCAAATCCCGGGTGAATTGTGTCCTCTACGCCCTGGAATCAAAAGTCCCGCCTAAAATTACTGATACCCTGAAAGTGGCGGGGCGGTTCCGGGAAATCTTGATGGGAATCCATAGGAAAATTATGGGATCGAAGGAACTTGTTTCACAAAAATTCAGCGGAAAAGACAGGAAGGGCAAGTATCTGAAGGGACATCAACATGCATATTTCCTCCCCCTGGACATGAACCGGGACGGCTACATCGATCACTTTCTGATTCTCTGCAATGAATGTTTCGACCGGAAAGAACTCATGGCTCTCGATCAAATGGACTCTCTATGGTGGTGGTCGAAAAAGTCTTACGACATCAGGCTTACCCCGGTCTTCTGGGGGAAATCCGGCCGCCTGCCCATAAAGTCATCTTGTGTTTATAAAAGCGCAACTCCCTTCATCCCCACCCGCCACTGGCGAAAGGGCAGGGGAAACCTGCTGGAGTGGCTTGAGGGGGAGGTTTGCCGGGAAGCCCGCAATCACGGACTGCCGGAACCGACAAGCGTGGAATGGAGTAATGAAGATCCTGATGAAAGGCACAAATTCAAGATGGAAAGATCAAGCCTGCAATTCAATTGGTACGAATTCATACGAAACAGGAAGAGCGATCAGCCAAAGTGGGGATACAACCTGACCCTCACTTTCGAAACGCCGCCATCCCGACCGGTCTTTTCCCTGGGATACGCCAACCACTATGGCCTGGGACTATTCCTCCCCGCCTCGTTTGTAGGAGGGACGTCCCCGTCCCGATAAAAGGAAAATGGAAAATGGAAAATGGATGACGGATAAAGGATAATGGATGACGGATAATGGATCTCGTTTCCCACGTCCCCTTTCCCATTTCCCTAACAGGAGGGATGTCCCCATCACGACAAAAGGAAAATGGATGATGGATGATGGATGATGGATAATGGATAATGGATGATGGATAATGGATGATGGATAATGGATGACGGATAATGGCTCTCGTTTCCCACGTCCCCTTTCCCATTTCCTAATAAGGAGGAGATAAATATTCCGGACATACCCGACCTGGTTCCCGCCAGGATGATAAATCAATTTGTCTATTGTCCCAGGCTTTTTTACCTGGAATGGGTTCAGGGCGAATTTCGGGACAGCGCGGACACACTGGAGGGGCGATTCCGCCATCAAAATGTCGATCGTCAATCCGGGGACATGAAAGAAAACGCGGGCGAGGATGAAAGAATTCACGCCTCCTCCGTTATGCTTTCAGGCGAAAGGTCGGGAATCATAGCAAAGATGGATCTTATCGAGGGAAAAGGAAAGACTGCTATTCCCGTGGATTACAAGAAGGGAAAACCTCCAAATAATCCCGATAAAATATGGGAAGCCGACCAGGCACAACTATGCGCCCAGGCAATGGTTTTGAGGGAAAACGGATTCACTTGCAATGAGGGCATTCTCTATTATATCAGCACCAAAAAAAGAGTCAGAGTTCAAATTGACAGTGACCTGGTTGCCGAGACCCTCTCCCGCGTCAGAGAACTAAGGGAAACCGCCGCAAGGAAGAAGCCTCCCCCACCCCTTGTCGATAGCCCGAAATGTCCCGGATGCTCGCTCGTGGGAATCTGCCTGCCTGATGAGGTTGGCTTTCTTGGCGAGCCCGGGCGGGAAAAGGAAATCAGAAGACTATATCCCGCCAGGGACGACGCCTATCCGCTGATCGTTCAGAAGCAGGGAGCTTTCGTGGGAAAAAGCGGCGAGGAAATTGCCATAAAAGAGAAGGGTAGAAAAATTGCATCCGCCAGGTTCATTGACATTTCAAGTCTTTGCCTGTTCGGAAATATCCAGGTAAGCTCCCAACTTGTCAGGGAGTTGATGAAAAGGAATATTCCAATCTGTTATTTCTCTTATGGAGGCTGGTTTCAGGGCGTAACAAGCGGATATCCGCATAAGAATATTGAACTGAGAATTCTGCAGTATGATGCAGCTTCAAATCGAACAAAGTCATTGGAGATGGCAAAGGAATTTGTCGGCGGCAAGATCAGGAACTGTCGGACGCTTCTGAGAAGAAACTCATGCAAAGATGTTGCGGGAGCGCTGGAGAGCTTGAATAAACTGGCAAAAAAAGCGGAAAAAGCGGAATCCTCTGAAATTCTCCTGGGCATTGAAGGAAGTGCTGCGGCAATGTATTTTTCAGCATTTCAGACAATGTTGAAGAACAAAAGTGGTGACGACGAATTCTCATTCCAGTTCAATCATAGAAACCGACGCCCGCCGAGAGACCCGGTCAATGCACTGTTGTCATTTGCCTATGCAATTTTAACCAGAGAAATCTTCACAACCCTGCTGCGAGTGGGATTTGACCCCTACCTTGGTTTCTATCACTGCCCAAAATACGGGAGACCGGCACTTGCCCTGGATTTGATTGAAGAATTCAGACCCATAATATGTGATTCGGTGGTAATAACGGTGATAAATAACGGCGAGATAACCGGAGAGGATTTTATCGCAAGAGCAGGCTCCGTTGCACTGAAAAAACCGGGACGAAAAAAATTCCTGGAGGCTTTCTACCGCAGGCTCGACTGCCTTGTCACCCACCCGGTGTTTGGATATAAAATAAGCTACAGGCGTGTGTTGGAAGTCCAGTCCAGACTTCTGGCAAGGCTCCTGACAGGAGAAATTCCAAATTATCCGCCATTTGTCACAAGGTAACTATTGACATGGCAGGGAGTAAATTACGTAGCGCGGGTCTTTAGACCCGCCAATATCTTTGTAGCAAGGCAACTATTGACATGGCAGGGAGTAAATTACGTAGCGCGGGTCTTTAGACCCGCCAATATCTTTGTAGCAAGGCAACTATTGACATGGCAGGGAGTAAATTACGTAGCGCGGGTCTTTAGACCCGCCAATATCTTTGTAGCAAGGCAACTATTGACATGACAGGGAGTAAATTTCATGAGAACCAGGTATATCGTAACCTATGACATCTGCGATCCCAAGAGGCTTGCAAGAGTATTCAGGATAATGCGGGGATTTGGAGATCACCTGCAATATTCCGTATTCAGATGCGACCTATCAGATGCGGAAAAAATACAAATGATTGAAGCACTGACAAATCAAATAAATTCCAGGGAAGACCAGGTTCTCATAATTAATATCGGCCCGCCCGACGGAAGGGGCGGGGGGTGTGTCGAAACGCTTGGAGTAGCTTCGCCGCCTCCGGTAAAGAATGTTGTTATCATATGAGTATCTATGCAAGTGCTTCCGGGTTACTATAAGTCAATTCCGTGAGAATTGAAGCTCTTTAATAATAAAACACTTGTTTTTTTTGGACAGTCTCTTCGAGAGGTCCGGTGACGGTAAAACTTCAAGGGTCTCTCGAAACAACCTGAAATGGGAGGTGACAGCCAATGCGAATCAGATTATTGAAGGATTTTTCGGGGGCAGGATTAATGAATAATGGAGGCTCTCGATTTCGACTCCGGTATCCCCGCATTTATCGGGAATTGAGCAAGCAGCCATTTCCACGGATAAAACTCCGTGGCCCCATTGAAGCCAATCGGCAAGCATTTCCTTTTTGTATTTTAATGGCATTTCCACGGATAAAACTCCGTGGCCCCATTGAAGCCCGGCGGTGATCTCCGTTGCCGTGTCAAATTCTATAAGATTTCCACGGATAAAACTCCGTGGCCCCATTGAAGCCTGGGTGAAGGGTCTCGATCAATACGGCAACCCCTTATTTCCACGGATAAAACTCCGTGGCCCCATTGAAGCACATATATTCCAACTTGTACATCTTTCTCGTTCACAAGATTTCCACGGATAAAACTCCGTGGCCCCATTGAAGCAATGTAATCGACATAAAAGTGGTTGGGATGTTTTAACATTTCCACGGATAAAACTCCGTGGCCCCATTGAAGCTTGTTGAAAGGCGGGCATGCCCTGCCATTCTTCATCATTTCCACGGATAAAACTCCGTGGCCCCATTGAAGCCCTCCTCCTGTACGGGCTTGGAAAACAATAGAACAAGCATTTCCACGGATAAAACTCCGTGGCCCCATTGAAGCCTCCATGAGCATTGTTTCCGCTTTTCTGTGCTGTTGGATATTTCCACGGATAAAACTCCGTGGCCCCATTGAAGCCATCAGATACAACAGCTTCACCATAATGTCCATTAAATTTCCACGGATAAAACTCCGTGGCCCCATTGAAGCGACTTTATCAACAGTATTACCCCCGACGGTTCCTGATTTCCACGGATAAAACTCCGTGGCCCCATTGAAGCATGACACCTGTAAAAGCTGATTCCGGTAAATTTCTCCATTTCCACGGATAAAACTCCGTGGCCCCATTGAAGCTACTGTGCAGGGACGCCTTTCAATAACTTCTGAAGCAATTTCCACGGATAAAACTCCGTGGCCCCATTGAAGCACTTGCTTTTGAAAGAATTTAATCTGCTCACTTGGAATTTCCACGGATAAAACTCCGTGGCCCCATTGAAGCAGAAAGATGGGAATTACGGGAACTTGGCGAAGTCACATTTCCACGGATAAAACTCCGTGGCCCCATTGAAGCGTAGAGAAAAAACAGGAGCAACGACAAAAGACAGCAAAATTTCCACGGATAAAACTCCGTGGCCCCATTGAAGCAATCATGTTAACGATCCAGACCAATTCGCAAAGGAGAATTTCCACGGATAAAACTCCGTGGCCCCATTGAAGCGAAGCCGACGGAGTTATATTACAAACTCATGCTGACTATTTCCACGGATAAAACTCCGTGGCCCCATTGAAGCTGGAGTTTGAATCCTGATGCACCATCCGGGAATTCAAGATTTCCACGGATAAAACTCCGTGGCCCCATTGAAGCCTCTATATCTCCACTCTCACGGAGGTCTGAAAGCATTATTTCCACGGATAAAACTCCGTGGCCCCATTGAAGCACGATCAGGCTTAGCCATTTCTTGACTCCTAAATTTGATTTCCACGGATAAAACTCCGTGGCCCCATTGAAGCCGTGTATATTCGCAACAAAAGAATGTAATTATAGTGTTATTTCCACGGATAAAACTCCGTGGCCCCATTGAAGCATAATAATAACGGTGTGGACGATCTCATAAATGGTCATTTCCACGGATAAAACTCCGTGGCCCCATTGAAGCCCCGTTATGGATCCTGCTATGGCGTTGACAACTTGAAATTTCCACGGATAAAACTCCGTGGCCCCATTGAAGCAACCGCCCTTCACTTCTTATTACTTTCGATTATGCTATTTCCACGGATAAAACTCCGTGGCCCCATTGAAGCGCATAATCCATTATATTATTCCGCTCCTTTTTCGATTATTTCCACGGATAAAACTCCGTGGCCCCATTGAAGCCCCATTATCGCCACGAAATCGGATGGACACAGGCGGAATTTCCACGGATAAAACTCCGTGGCCCCATTGAAGCTTTAAAATTCGCTGTAAATACTTGAATTTTCCACGAAATTTCCACGGATAAAACTCCGTGGCCCCATTGAAGCTAGCAATGTCATTTTCAATGTACCATTGCCATCTACATTTCCACGGATAAAACTCCGTGGCCCCATTGAAGCACACACAAGGCACAAATAACCAGCACTGAATTCACTCATTTCCACGGATAAAACTCCGTGGCCCCATTGAAGCTGCTTTTTGAACCGATACTATTAAGAACATTTGTCGCATTTCCACGGATAAAACTCCGTGGCCCCATTGAAGCTGAAGAAAATTGATACCTCACAGATTATAACTCATGCCATTTCCACGGATAAAACTCCGTGGCCCCATTGAAGCGACTTCCGACCCTGCATAATACCCACCTGGATCGGTGATTTCCACGGATAAAACTCCGTGGCCCCATTGAAGCTTCAAATCGGCTCTTCTCCCAACATTCACGCCTGAGTATTTCCACGGATAAAACTCCGTGGCCCCATTGAAGCGCCTTATCCATATCTTTATTCCATCGTTCATTAATCATTTCCACGGATAAAACTCCGTGGCCCCATTGAAGCTCTGACCGCCACGATCCAAACCATTACCATAAATTATATTTCCACGGATAAAACTCCGTGGCCCCATTGAAGCCTCCTTAATGAAAATCCATCCTGGTCATAAACAGGATACATTTCCACGGATAAAACTCCGTGGCCCCATTGAAGCGACCACTGCTTCAATTTGGCTTCTGTCCTTGCTTTATATTTCCACGGATAAAACTCCGTGGCCCCATTGAAGCTCTCGTGTCAGGAGAGAAGTTGAAGTAGAGAGAGGAAATTTCCACGGATAAAACTCCGTGGCCCCATTGAAGCACGAATCGCAAATATGGGGATAACTACGAGGGAACCATTTCCACGGATAAAACTCCGTGGCCCCATTGAAGCATGTGCAAAGATTGTCATAATACCGGGCGTGTTTGGCATTTCCACGGATAAAACTCCGTGGCCCCATTGAAGCACACCCAGGCGGAACGAAGTTTTCCTAATACATTTACATTTCCACGGATAAAACTCCGTGGCCCCATTGAAGCACTCTTATCGCAACATGGAGTAAACCGGAAGAAGTTATTTCCACGGATAAAACTCCGTGGCCCCATTGAAGCATCAGCATTCTCATCGCTTCTATCGGTGTTATTGAAATTTCCACGGATAAAACTCCGTGGCCCCATTGAAGCTAAGCAGACAGATAGATTTAGCATTCACGACGATATTAGATTTCCACGGATAAAACTCCGTGGCCCCATTGAAGCGAGTTCTTCGATGGGTGCGCCTGGGCGGTCTTTGATATTTCCACGGATAAAACTCCGTGGCCCCATTGAAGCCTCCATGAGCATTGTTTCCGCTTTTCTGTGCTGTTGGATATTTCCACGGATAAAACTCCGTGGCCCCATTGAAGCGACGAAATGAAAGCTCATTGCCGTAATTATTACTGCATTTCCACGGATAAAACTCCGTGGCCCCATTGAAGCTGAAGCATGATGTAGGAGCAGAGGATTCTGGGAAAGTAATTTCCACGGATAAAACTCCGTGGCCCCATTGAAGCCTTTTGAGATGTAGCCAGGATCTCTATCCGCAGAACTTGATCTTCTTCAGTCAAATATTCAATAGATCCTTCGCTGATAAATACATCAGAGGTATAGCATGCTCGTTCCTTCACTTTGTTCGAGGACAGGTCTTGCCAGGGTTTTGTTTATTAAAGCAAGTTGATAGTATTCCGCTCAGAGCCTGTCCTGAACGGAGTGAAGGAATGACACTGACAAAATGCGCAAGTCCTGATTTCTTAGAAATAACTGTAACATCGATGATGAGATAGCCGGGAGTTTTACGAGTTTTGCTGATATATGCTATGAGAAAAGTTGACAATGCTCGCAAAGGAAGCGTCATAAAGTTCAGCATCCTGTAAAGACTGTCTTCGACACAAAACCTCATCCGCTTGCTTATCCTGGTCATATTCGGATTTCTTTCAAGAATTATTAATCCAATAATGTAAACGAGAAGGTATTTGTAGTAAGTTAGTCCAAAAACATCTACAAAATAGGAAATATTGACAATCTTGCCGACAGCTGTTGATATTAGCAGTTGGCTTTTTCATTCACAAGAAAACTCATGCAAGAAAAGAAAAAAATTTGATTTAGCGGAAGTCCCGATAGTAGATACTATCCAGAATTCCCATTTGATTCTCTAATTGGTCAGAAATAGGGGAAAGGATACTATCTGTCGAAGAATATTGAAATAAAATAGGGAGAAACCATATGAAAGATAAGAGTATCGTTGGAGACTTAATCAACTTCAGAGGTTTAGTATATAGTCCTCTGAACGAGAACGGAGTAGTTTTCTTGTTTGGTAAAGTTGTAGAAGACTTGAATATGTATGTTGAGGAGATAAAGCCAGGTTTTCCGGATTGTATAGGCAGAAGATATGTTGGAAAGGGATGGGAGAGAGTCGCCATCGAATTTGAATACAAAAGCCGTAACTTTAAGAACCACGGTCATAATCCAGCTAAGTGCAATATTATAGTCTGTTGGGAGCATAATTGGAAAGAGTGTCCAATCGAGGTTATAGAGCTTAAAGAAGTAATTAAAGACCTTCCTAATATATCGGTAAAAAAACCTATTAAAGAAATCGATAATCTTGATATTGAAGGCATGATTCAATTGAAGGGTAGTTCTGATGCTGTAAAGAAGCTTTTTCATAAATTAAATGATGAAATAAAAAAAATCAATGATAAAATTTGGATAAAAGTTTCAAAGAGTGCAATTACTTTTTATTGCCCTGAGAGAGTCTTTATCTATGCCAGTTTTCAGAAAGAATCGATCAAACTACAGCTCTTTACCGGAAGAATCCAAATTGAAAATGTCACTAATTATCCTCCTTTAAAAAGTTGGGACAAGTATGGATATATTTTTATAAAAGATGAGAATGATATACAAAAAGCAGTAGAAGCAGCCAAAAAGTCATTCAAGATAATAAAGAATACCATAAAAAAGAATGAACCAACGAATTGGCATATAAAATATAATAATGGAGACCAGGAAGAAGACGATATTGTAGAAATAGAGTAATCCCAAAAAATAGCTTCCGAAAATTTCTTATATCTTAGCATGGATTTGTTGTTGTGTATAGAACTATCTCTATATGGGCAGATATTATCAAACACCAGACAAAAAGCACGGTGGTCCCAGGGAACTTCTCAAGTGGGCGGAGGAAGCTCGGGACTTCAAAGAAGGTAGAAGGTTTTTATGCATAAGGATGTTGATGATGAAAGGCCTGAAGACATCCGTGAATGAAGCGGCGGAGGATTTCGGTGTTTCCGTCAGGACGGTCAACA
>JAIORV010000212.1 GCA_021107945.1 Vulcanimicrobiota bacterium
GCAACGGGGTGGGAGAGTAGAACACCGCCGGATTAAATATTAAAAAAAGCCCTCAATTGAGGGCTTTTTTATTTAAAGTTGAGGCGTGCTTTATGCGCGGCCTCGTGAGGCTCAATTTGAGGCGCTATGCGACCTCCAACAATATGAGCCTTCAAAAAAAGCCCTCGTAAGAGGGCTTTTTTACGTTCGGAAGACCAAGGACACCCAAATAAGCGGAAGATTATAATGAGCCGCAAAGAAACAAAGGGCGAAAATGAAGTGAAAAGAAGAACTCGGGTAAAATTAAATAGAAGTGTCATAAAGTGAAAATTTTACCTGAAAACAAAAAAGGATCATACCGCATACTAACCACCATCATTCTTATTATGTTGTTTTCGTTAAACTTTATCTTTTTTTACACATCATCTTTTGCGCAATCCGCTCCGAAATGTGAAATATGCGGGAAATATATATATGGAAAATATTGGCGTTCGGGAGGACATACATTTTGTAACGATTGTTACGGGAGAAGTTCGAAATGCCATTCCTGCGGCATTCCCATGAAGAAGTATTATAAGGTTGAAGGCAAAAAATTCTGTCGCGATTGTTACTATCACAGGCTTCCCCGGTGTGCGAAATGTGGAAAATCCATGTATCATTATTACACAAGGAAGGTACGGGAAGGGAAGACATATAAATACTGCAAAAAATGCATGACAAAAATTGCAGGCAATTGTACCATTTGTGGAAAGGCTCTCCTTGGCAAAAAATGCATTATAAAAAGCAATGTAACAGGTCAGGAAAAAGAATATTGTGATAAATGTGCCAACAAGGCGAAAAATTGCTTTCATTGCGGACTTCTCGTCGCCCCTAAGGATCGTCCGCTTCCCGACGGCAGGTATATTTGCACTTCCTGCAGGCGGAAGCTTATATATAGCGAGAACGAATATCACGGCATATACAGGCAGGTGAGAAATCAGTTCAGGAAACTGGGCTTAAAAGTGAATCATCTTCCACAACTTAATATTGTGGATTTGAAAGAGCTTTCAAGGCTAAATGTATCCGACGGAAAATCGGGAGATAAAGTTGTTGGAGACAAAATGGGGCTTTACAAGTGCACAAAATTTTATAGGAATAATCAAAACGGGAAAACAAAGATTACCGGAATCCGGGGACGGATTTATATTCTGAATCATCTACCCCGGGATATCGCGTACTGGGTAATGAGTCATGAATATGCCCATGCCTGGTATGAGGAGAGGGTAACGGAGCAGAAGGGCTTGATTATCGTTGAAGGATTTGCCGAGTGGGTAGCATATCATCTGCTTTTGAGGAAGGGATACAAAAATATCGCAAAAGGTCTGACAAAGCGTAAAAATATATATGGAAAAGGTTTGAGATACATGATAGACTTACAGAAAAAGAAGGGATTCAGGGGAGTTTTAAGACATGTGACAAGGTAACTTTATATTTTTTTTGAATATTCATATATGGAAAAAGATGGCAAGAAAAAGAACAGACAAGTTCTCCCGGAAAAAAACAATATAGATTCAAATAACGCACAGGCAGACCCTCATTCCGGCACTTTGCCCGATGTGGATGAGCTGAAGGAAAATCAAAAGAAACAAAATATTCTCAAAAAACTCAGCGATAATTGGCATATTATATTTCTCATTCTACTGATTCTTGTATTCACCCTGAATAATTACCATTTCATAGCAAATGATCGCTCCCCGCTTCCATCAGACAGCGGTGTTATGCATCTCCTCAGAACATTGAAAACTTACAGTTCAATTGAAAACATGAAAATGACAGGTCTTCTCAGGTTTGATTACCCTCCTCTTGTTTATATTGTCACATACATTTTAATAAAGATTTTCGGACTCTCTATTGAAACAGCCCTCTGGAGCATTTATCCTTTCTCGGTTCTTCTTATTATAATGTTTTTTGCAGTAGGGAATCATTTTGGTGGGAAAACAGGCGGAGTGGCATGTGCGCTTATAGGAACCGCAAACTGCAATTTCATTAATTATTCCCACCTTTATATGTTGGATGTACCCCATGCCGCTATTGTCGCACTGATGTTTTATTTTCTCCTGAAATCTAAAGCTTTCGAAAAGCCTGTCTATTCATATCTGTTTGGAGTTGCAATGGGGCTTTCTTTCCTGACTCGTTTCACATCGACGCTTTTTATAGCAGGCCCGTTGCTTGTGCTTGTTATCTATCTTGCAGTTCAGGGAATAAGGGAGTTTCTTCTTACTATTCTTGCCGGCGGGTGCCTGGGCGGGATGTTGTTCTATCTCTTGAGTCTATCCAGAGAAAATATGCATCATTCACAGCATGAAAACATTTTTCTGGGAAAATCTCTCATCGTTCTATTCATTGTCTGTATTATTCTTTTTATCATCACATTTGTTATCGGCAAATTCCTCTTGAATAAAATAGACGAGAAGAAGAAGAAAAATATCGGCAAGATTCTTCTTGGAACAAGGGCAATAATAATCGGGATCCTCTTAGCAATGCCTTATTATCTCTATGCCGCGGCTCCTCTCATGGGGAGGTTCCTGGGGCATCACAAGCGACACGAGATATTCACAATGGCGATATTAAAAGGGAGATTGATAAGGAATATTTATTATATTCATAATTTTTTTCCGTTTATTCTAATTCTTGTAATAATAGGACTTGTTTTTTTCCTGGTGAGGAGAAAAAAAGCTCTTGATTTCATCATGCTTATTACAATGGGGATAACAGGCTTGATATTTACATCTTTCATAGCGTTTGAATTCAACCGCTATTTAATGGGAGAGATACTTGTTTTGGCAGTTCTTGGAGGTTACTGGGTTGAATATGCGGGCAAGCTGAAATTCCCTGCGCTTGCATTTGTATTCGCTTATTCCATGCTGACAATATGCTTTCCCTTCTATTCTCCCGATGTGCCGATGAGGGACGATGAAGCTTATATCGTGGGGATAAGAAAAAAGAAATTCTTTTATCTTGATTCATATTATCCCACAAACCCCGTGCCTGACAGGATGAAGTTATATATGATAACCGAAGATATTGAAAAGAAATATAATGAATCCATTAAGGGCAATTATCCCAATTTTGATATATACTTTTATTACTCGGATAAATTTGCGCCCCAGAAAAATTACTTCATAATAGATTCTTACCGTATTGTCCTGGAACAGATCCTGCGCTTTGCCAAGATGCCTATTCCTGAAGGGGGTTTTATTGATCTATCGCCACCAAGGGATTATGTGAAAAAGCATAAGAAACTCCCCTTTTATATGATATTGGGATATGTTGATTCCGCTTACCCCAAACGGATTGTGGAAATGATTCAAAGTGAGCACCAAAGAAAAGTTGAGATGGTAGCAAGTTATTGTACCGATGGAGTAAGCAGGAAGAAGATTAATTTGTATGTCGTCTATCCGCCATTGGTTGAAAAGAATGAGTGAGGGTAATCATTTCTCTTGCTTATCTTTTTGCATTTTTCCCCGGATAAGCTATAACTGCTGACTTCAATAAAAATGGCAGGAGGTAAATATCATGATTCCTACACCCGTAATAATAATACTGGCGGTAATTCTTTTTGTCGGATTCTTTATTCTCATATTTCATCAGTTGGCAAAGAAGCTCAAAACACAGGAGCAAACGGTAAGGGAGAAATTTAAGGACAAACTTGTCTATAGATCATCTGCCGGAGCGAATTTTGCGGGACAAAAATCAAAAGGAATGGCGCAGATCAGGGGAAACGGTGCGCTTGTGCTGGTTGAAGATCAATTATATTTCGAGATGCTCATGCCCAAAAGGGAGATTATTATTCCCATAGAAAAGATAACAAATGTTACGAAAGTCAACGCTTTCCTGGCCAAAGCGAAGGGAATGCCCCTGCTGATGGTGGAATTTCTCAATAATGAGGGGCAGGCTGATGCTGCTGCATGGTGGGTCAGGAATGTTGATGAATGGATAAAATCAATCAATGAACTGAGAGATAAGAGGGATGAAAAGAATGAAAATTAATTTTAAAGATATGCCCGGAGCGACAAAGCTCTACCTGGATTATCTTTATGATTTCGAGAAAGTACAGGAATTTTATAAATTTTCTTCCTTCGAGGAGATCGAATATACAATTCAATTTGACATATTAAAAAAAAGGAAATATCAGAGGAATGAGATTGCAGATATACTAGTGGAGCAGAATAAAAAATACGGTGCGCATTCCAATACCTTGAAAATGATTGAGAAAATGAGAGACCCCAATACTTTTGTGGTCTTTACAGGCCAGCAGGTGGGAATGTTTGGCGGGCCTCTCTATACTATTTATAAAGCTCTCACCGCTGTAAATCTTTCCATTCACCTCACCATGCATACACCGTATTCAGTGGTTCCATGTTTCTGGATCGAGGGTGAGGACCATGACTTCGAGGAGATAAGGAGCACATATGTCATAGATAAGAATAACCGGTTGTTGGAATTGAAATATGATCCACTGGAACCTTTTTCCGGGCAACCTGTTGGGGGCATGGTTATTGATGAGAGTATCAACGGTCTTTTCGAAAAATTTGCTCAGAATACTCATGATACCGATTTTAAGGATGAAATAATGGAGTCACTCCGGGAATGCTACAAGCCGGGGACAACTCTCGCCGATTCCTTCGGACGCTGGATGACTCATCTTATAGGGAAATATGGCATGATCATGGTTGACGCATCTGACCCGCGATTCAAAGAAATGGCTTTGCCTGTCTATCAGAAAAGCCTGGATCTGCATGGAGATAAAATAAACAGCGAATTAACACGCGTCAGCGACAAGCTTGTTGATCTCGGGTACCACAAACAGGTGAGTCATAGAATGGATTCTCTCGATTTCTTTTATCACAACCCGCGCAGACTTCCATTTATAAAGGAGAACAATGGTTATCATCTCAAGGAATCGGATCTGTATTTTACAAAAGACGAACTCCGGGATTTTATTGATAAAAATGTGAGAAATTTAAGCCCCAATGTGATTCTGCGTCCCCAGGTACAGGATTATATATTCCCCACGGCTGCTTATGTCGCCGGCCCTTCCGAGGTTGCATATTACGCGCAATTCAAGGGAATATACAGCATATTTGAAAACCCGATGCCTGTTATATACCCCCGCAGGAGTATAACCATTCTGGAGAAGAAAATCCAGAAAATTATCAAGAAGTATGATATAAATTTTATCGATGTGATGATCGACAGGCAGGACCTGGAGAAAAAAATAATAAGTCAGAATTACCCGGAATCACTCAAAAAAACGCTTGAAGACACGAGAACCGCTGTTCTTTCACAGTTGAAAAAGCTTGAAAAAGAAGCGAAAAGCTTTAATAGGAATCTGCAACCGATTATAAGAAAACTTGAGGGAAAGTTTGAAAAGCATCTTTCATTAACGGAGACAAGGATCGTTCATGAGACGGAGAAAAGCGACAGGATTTTGAAGGGGCATATTGACAAGCTCTTTGTTCATCTCTATCCCGACAACCATCTCCAGGAGCGCAAACTCAACATTCTGAACTTGCTGTATAAATATGATTACGGGATAATCGACGCAATCAGATGTATCTCATGCCTGGAGCATGAAGCACACCATAGGTTGTGGGATGTAAACTTTGATAATGTGGTTTGTAAAACATGTTTTAATATAATATGATTTAACCCGGATAATTTTTTTAAAATTCACCGCAGAGGACGCTGAGGGCGCAGAGAATTTATATGTTGTAAGATAAATGATGGTAGGGGTAGCGTCCCGCCGCCCACTCCATATATTCGCCCCATTATTAACCCCTGTCGCCGGCTACCGTTCCCACAACATTTATCCCATCAAGTGAATGCGAATACTGGGGAGAGTATGCAAGGTCAAGGTGCTCCAGGTCTCTTGCATTCATCTTTGCCATGAGAGCGGTTGCAAATATATCTATTCTCTTGTCCGCTCCACTTTCACCCACAACCTGCGCTCCCAGGAGCCTTTGTGTATTTCTCATGAATATAGCTTTTATATGGAGAGGTTTGGCTCCGGTAATGTAGTTTGAATTGGATGTAGATTCAATTGTAACCGGATAGTAATCCAGCTCTTCTTTGACAGCTTCTTTTTCTGTCAGTCCTGTCGTTGCTATGGCAAGTCCGTTGAATTGAACTATCGATGTTCTTAACACACCCCGGTATTTCATGATTCCGCCTGCGGCATTACACCCGGCGACCTTTCCCTGAAGATTTGCGGGTCCTGCCAGGGGAGACCACGTAGGCTTTCCGGTAACAAGATGATTCACCTGTATGACATCTCCTGCGGCATATATGTCGGGATCCGACGTGCGCATGTAATCATCGGTGATCAGTGCATATTCACCGATTTCCAGTCCCGCTTCTTTGGCGAGTTTCACATCGGGCTTGACACCAAGGGAAGCTATCACCATATCCACATCCATAGATTTACCGTTTTTTGTTACCACTCTTACAGCATTTCCCGCGGTGTCGGTTTCCAGTTTCTCAACGGCATCTCCAAGAAACAGGTTGATTCCCGCTTTCTCCATTTTATCCTCGATATACTTCGACATATCGGGATCCATTTGCGGCAGAGCCTGTGTCAACATCTCGAAGAGTCCGGTTTCTATCCCTCTTTTTCGAAGAACATCCACCACTTCTATACCGATATAACCGGCCCCCAATACCGCCGCTCTCCGGGGATATGCATCACGGATATATTTTTCTATTGCGTCTATATCGGGGATCGTCCGCAGTGTAAAAACATTTTTCGCATCAAGTCCCGGAATGGGAGGTCTGAATGTCTTTGCGCCTGTTGCAATTATCAGCTTGTCATATTCGATTTCTCTTGTGGAGTTATCTGTCAAATCCCTTACCATAACTTTTTTGGCCGGTCTCTCTATCTTTATAACTTCCGTATTCACATACGTTTCTATGCCATATTTCTTTCTCATATCCTCGGGTCTTCGAATAATGAGTTTCCCCCTGTCAGGAATCTCACCGCTGATGTAATAAGGTAGTCCGCAATTTGCATATGATATATACGGTCCCTTTTCAAGCATCGTTATGTGTGCATCAGGGTTTGTCCTTGCCGCTTTTCCCGCTGCCGAAGCGCCCGCCGCAACTCCACCGATTATAACAATTCTGACTCTTTTCATCTTTGTTACCTCTCTTGAATTTATGATGTCTTTTTGCGGATCATATACTTATGACCACCAGATATGCCTGCCTCGTCTTTTATAAAATTTGTAATCAACTCTCGAAGACCTTCCCCGTTTTTCCCACTTTGACATCCGATTTTTTCGCATCTTCTTCATTCTGTGTCAGTTGACCGTGCTCTTTTCTTAAAAGATAAATAATTCCACCAATAGCCCCCACCGCCATCTTCAATATATGTGATAGAATAGATACTGAAAATGCTATCTGTGGTGGAACTCCGACCATTTTAAAAAGCTCTACAAAGAGAATTTCCTGGACGCCTATCCCATTCATGGAAACAGGAATCTGTGAAAAGACGGAAATTATCGGGATAAATAGGACAAACACCCACAAGCTTACATCATAACCCAGCCCCAGTGTAATGAGCCAGTGGATGAATATGAGCATTATCGGCGGGACAAGGGAGAGGGCGAATGCAAGAACCAATGCCCCGGGCTTTTTCATATATTCATCGTAAGATTCCCTGAAAGTCTCAAGCCATTGATGCAAAGGCTTGAATCTGTCAATAAACGGGATATAAGATACTTTGCCCGCAATAAGGAATATCACAAGAAGTATGAGAAAAAGTGAACCACAGACAATAAGAACCGTGTGTAATTCCGGAATCTCTTTATATGCCCATCCCAGCGCAATGACAGCCATGGTTACCTGGCATATGATTCCCGTCCATCTTTCCATGAAGACCGATGCCACAACACCGTGAGATTTGCCGGTCTCTTTTGAAAGGTCGTAGATCCTCTTTACCTCTCCAGCCCCGGTGAGGAAGTTATTGAAAAAGTATCCCACAAGATAATGACTTGTAATATTTTTCAAAGGCTTTTTGATACCCTGGACTTTCAGTAACTCCCACCATTTGATTGAATTTACAATCATCGAGATAATCAACAGAATATATGCGCCCAGCATATACCAGATATTGATCTTGTGCCATGCTTCGGAAAAATGAGAAAAGTCAATCCGTCGGGCAACGATATATATCAAAGTAATACTTATTACTATTTTTATTATAAGCGCAACTTTTTTCATATAAATATAATTATTTCAATGTATTTAACAACGTAGCGCGGGTTTTTAAACCCGCCAAATATTACATTTAACCACGTAGCGCGGGTTTTTAAACCCGCTGAAACCCGCTTCAAATTATGCAGGCAAGTCGGTAATACCAAACTGCTCAAGCGCGGCCACCATATTCATGGGTAGAACCGTGGCAATATCCTGCTTGGGTGGGTTTGCAAGCATCTTGCGGGGATCTTTCAGGAACATCTCCGATTTCCTGCGGTCCCTTGCCTCAGCTCTCTTGGCGTCAAGAAGCGCCACAAGGTCCTGCTGATAGTCGGCAAGTTCTCTTGCATTGGGAGAATTCTCCTGCTCCTCCATCTGCTTTGCCTGCAATTCACGGTACTTTTCAAGGTCCTGATCAATTTTTGCTTCCATTCCTTTTACCGGGGGCAGATCTATCTTGTAATATTCTTCTTCATGCTCATCCTGCAGTTTTATCGACTTCTTCTGACCATCCATAATCATTTTCTGTAACTCTCCCTGGATAGCAGGGTTGTGAACCTGGAATTTGTTCCCGTCAAGGAACTGTGTTATCTGTCCTTTTTGCTGTTGGACGAATTCCTGTTTTTCACCGGCATGCTTTGCAAACATTTCCGCTTTTTGAGTCGCTTCATAACTTAGCCTGATTGTCTTCTGGGGAGCCGTTTCTCTACCGGGTCGTACAACAGGCTTACCGTTCTTTGTAACAACTCTTGATTTTCCATCAGTCCCCTCTTTTGTTTCGCAATGGTTCTTGGCGAAGAACTCCTCTTTCATTTTTACCTTGTCATTTTGCATCTTGTTAAGGAAGGTCATCCTCTCCCCCTCATGCTGTTGTTGAATCTGCTCGAATTTGGTTCCCGCTTCCTGAGGGAATCTGGGAACATCAAAATCGAAAGAGATCTTTTTAGGAGTGGGGGCTTTCTCCCACATTTTCTGCATACTTGCCGAATGTTTTGCCATCCTGCTACTTAGCGAACTATTCATTGATGATAAATAGCTAGGGTTAAATGAAGGCGGCTTGGGCCTGAACATCCCCCCAAGGAGATTCATTGCCATTGGTATTGCCATAATTCCGAAAAAGCTCATGTTGATCCCTTCCCTTTCTTAAAATGTCATAACTTGTCTTATCCTTATTATCACTACAAAATGTCAAATTGTCAAGATTATCCCTTAACATGAATTAAAGCAAAAATTGCCGCGCCAAGCGCGCCTGTTACCTGGGGATCGTCAGGGACAAAGATATCCCCCTGAAGTGTCTTCCTTATTGCATCAACCATTCCCCTGTTTTTTGCCACGCCTCCCGTAAATGTAAAGGGAGATTTTCCGCTCACATTGCTCACCATGGAAATAATTCTTCCTGCAATAGACCTGAAAACCCCCGATGCAATTGAATCTATTTTATGAGTGTCCGCAATAAGCGAGATTATCTCGGATTCGATGAAAACCGTGCAAGTGCTTGTAATTTCAACAGATTCCCCGGCATTTATTGCGATGTCCGCCATTTCTTCCAGGTCAAGCTCGAGAATCCGAGCCATAACTTCGATGAATCTGCCCGTGCCGGCGGCGCACTTGTCGTTCATGGCAAAATCGGCAACACGGCCTTTTTCGTCAAGATATATAACTTTGGTGTCCTGACCGCCAATATCAATAACGGTTCTTGTTTCTGGAAAAAGATGGCGTGCTCCAAGGGCATGGGCAGTTATTTCCGTGAGGATATGATCCGCAAATTCTACACGTTTTCGACCGTAACCGGTGGCAACGACTGCGACAGGCTCAATTTTACCGCCGTCATCAGTGAGAAGCAATTCATCCCGGCATCTTGATATTGTTTTCTTAATTGATGCCCCGGTCGGCAGTATTATGGATTTTATTATATTTTTATCACCGTCAATCAGAACTCCGTCCGTTGAAAGCGATCCCACGTCTATCCCCATGTAATATTGCATATAAAATTCCTTGACCGTTCATTCTTGATTTTTAAGTTCTATTCCAATGGAATATGCCCTTCCTTATTGAATAAATGGGTGCAAATTGTCATTCTGAGCGGATCACGAGAGAAGAGCTTTACTTCTATGATTTTCTCAAAGACGGGATTACCTTGATCTACGAGGATTAACACAGCGAAGAATCTCAACCCCCGTGGCATGGAGGAGCAAGTATTAATATGAATGATTGTTGTGAGGAGA
>JAIORV010000018.1 GCA_021107945.1 Vulcanimicrobiota bacterium
TTAACACTCCATTTCTTTTTAGATTTTTGTTCACTTTCTGGAGTGCGACCATGTCTGTTTTTTTCCTCCTTTTTTCCTTACCTTATTATAGTATGCTCCTACAGACAATACCCATGAATTAACGAATTTAACACATGGGTGATGCAGGTGTCGGCGCCGGGTTATAACTGTAGGAGGGGTTTCCTAACCCCGATTTCCAATGGTTTCCTGATTCCGATAATATCGTTCACCGTTGACCGCCGTTGTTTACCATGGTTTAATGTCGTTTAATATTGCCTGTGTCGCCCTTAGGAAAAGGCTCCTACAATAATGTTGCCTTTGGGAAAAGCCTCCTACTCCTGACCTTAATTCAGTGGTATTGCTCCTACAGATCCGACCTGCATTCTCCGTTGCCCTTTGTGGTCTTTGCGGTGAACAAACAAATCCGTTCTCCGTAATTCAGTTTCCTTATTCCCTCATTTCCTCAGAGGTAAAATTCCTGGTTTCCTTGTCAGGTTACCTCGATTCTTTCTCTGCAAAATACCAGTACAACAGTTTCATCGCCCAGCAGGATTCTGTCTCCTTCACGCAGGGGATATGCGCTCCTGACCCATTCCTTGTTTACCTTGATCCTTACATCGGATTCGTTTATCAGGTAAAATCTATCTTCATCATCATGAAATACTACAAGTCCCTGGCTTCTTGAAACCTTTTTCTCAAACGAGCTTATTTGAATATCGTTTATCCTGCCATCCGTCGAGCGCCTTCCAAGCTTGGAGGAATATTTATTTATTTTAAAATTCTCGCCCTTGTTCGAACCCTCGGCACAATGGAAGAAATAGTCGGTCTTGAGGGTTCCCATCCGTGCGATTTTCTGATAATCTAATAATTCCAGCGCCAATTGAAGTCTTCTTTCCCTTTTGGTTTTCAGAGAGCCTATCTTGCCTTTCTTCTTTTTGTCCCTGTCCTCAATATGGGATGTGTCTTTCTCGCCCAGAGAACCGGTGATGATCATGATTATCACTGCCACCGCGATAACAAGTATGGGAGCGAAAATCAGAAGCAATATCTGCCAGGTAGCGAATTTCTTTTCAGCTTCTTTATCAGCTTTTTTTACCTGTGTCGGTTGAGGGGAAGATGACTCGCCGGACTCGCCGCTTTCCGGGTTATCCTGCGCCGTGGTAACGGAGTTCGCTGAATGTTTTTGTGTATTAAGTCCGGGGCTGCCCTCGGCATTATGCGTTGAAGAGAGGAATAATACAATGACCATGGCTAATAACATTGCAAGTAAAACCGATTGATTCTTTTTCATCCGTCAGATCCCTCCGGCCTCAGGGCTATTTGAATAAACGATAACAACATTATTTTTCTATGGCAGAAAAGATTAACCTGCAATTCAATTACCCTCTTCGATGTATTATGTTGGTAAATATTTGGAGGATAAAAATAAACCGCAAAGAACGCAAAGAGAAATATAATAACTATATATGGAGAAAAATATGTCAGGAAAACACTCAAATATAACGATATTCTCAAACATAATACTTGCCCTTCTTTTTCTTTTTTCAAATGCCTCTGCACAGGAAACAGTAGAGAAAATCTATGTAACCGGAAAACCCGCGTCCTCATCCCACTTAAGAAGAACGATTGTGGAGTATTTCAAAAAACAGGGAAAGACAGCGCAAATTCCCGACAATTCCAACCTGAAAACCCTCTTCCCGGGACAGAATCAAAAAATTATTGTTACTCTTTTAAAAGATGAGGAAAAAGAAAGCCAGGAAGAAAAACAAACCGTAAAAGTTATTAATGAGAATGTGCCGATTGTACCATGTGAATTCCTGGCGTTCTCGAATCACCCGGAAAAAATCACTAAAAGAGGCCTTCTATATCAGGCGGGACTGATAAGACACAAACCCGTGCGTCTCAGGTATTATCACCTGGGAGACAAAAACGCGGAGCCCCATTATGTCGGGTTCTACCTTGTAAATAATACATCTAAACCTGCAAGAACACATATTGTCGAATCTCTGGGAGGCCCTTCAAAGAATTATATGCTGGCCGGACATATGAACAACTTGAAGTTCTTCAGTTACAAAGGCAGAAATATCGGGTTCATCGAGGAGATCCCCCCGCATTCCGTAAAAATGATTCGAAGAGTCTTATTGAAACCGGGAGAAGTGGTAAGCTCAACCGCCGACCTTCACCTGTTGCAGGGAGGACCCCTCCAGATTGTAATGTATGCATCCGATAAAAAGGACAGCGACCTGGCCGTCGAGCTTTTAACATCCAAAACAGACAGGCATGCAAGAGGAGCATATCCACTGACAAAAATCGTAACAAGGGGAGTTTTCTCGACCCAAGACGGAGAATCTATATATACAATCGCCGACACACCCCTTGAAGACATTTTTAAGGGAAGAAAGATAAGAGGCAACTATGGCGTCATGTACGAATTCGACCTGACTCTGAAAAACCCATACCCCGAAGAGCGTAAGGTCTCTTTCTATTTCCAGCCCAGGGGAGGCATTGCGACCGCTACATTCTCTTTTGACAACAGACCCGTCAGCGTCGGATTCACTCCCGCATATAAGATGGTGAAATTATGCTCCATAAAAGTACCGGCCGGAGGTAAGAAGAAAGTTATAGTAAAGACAATGCCCGAGGATGCCTCAAATTATCCGGTCAGACTCATTATCATGAACAAATGATAATTGCCGATTTTTTATTGCGGAGTTTTTTTACCACAGAGGACACAGAGAGCATAGAGATTTAATTTTTTTTCATGGAACTTAAGATGTAAAGACTCCTTTTCCATATTACATATCCATTA
Organism: Vulcanimicrobiota bacterium; assembly: GCA_021107945.1. Taxonomy (GTDB): domain Bacteria; phylum Vulcanimicrobiota; class JAJTBE01; order JAJTBE01; family JAJTBE01; genus JAIORV01. Next base: position 2,810 of record JAIORV010000018.1, read on the forward strand.
TTCTATTTTCCTTTTTCCTCTTTCCTCTTCGTGAACTCCGTGACTTCGTGGTGAAAACCCCCGGTATAAAGAAATATTCGGTTATTGTGAAGGAAAAAGAGATTCTGCCATATAAATGACAAAAGATGAAATTTTACTGGAGAATTATACTAATAATAATATCGGTCGGTCTTTTATATTTGGCTTTTCCTAATCCCAACATCGGTGCATTTGCATGGATTGCCCTTGTTCCGGCCTTCATTGCGGTTGCCGGGACAGGCTTCAGAAAAGGGTTTCTTCTGGGGGAAATATTCGGCGCAGGTTTTATGGCTTCAGTTATCTATTGGTTCAAAATATTCGGAATTGTCCCCCTCATCGCCGGCGCTCTTTTCTTTGGGCTTTTCTTCGCTCTGTTCTGGGGATTGTATGGGTGCTTTACCAAAAACAAACCGGTCGCATCAAGCTGGACGAGTTACCTGTTACCGCCTCTTTTGTGGATGTTTTTGGAATGGTTGAGAGCAAGAGGAGTTCTGGGGTTTACTTGGGGACTTTTCGGATTTACACAATATAAATTCATGTCGATTCTACAAGTGGCGTCTGTTGCCGGCGTGTATGGAATCTCATTTATCCTTGTGTTCGTAAACAACCTCATTGCCGAGTCGATCCGCGCTTTCATGGAATATGCCGATACGACTGACCTTAACCTGTCAAAACCACATTCAATCAAATCACTTTTTGCGGGAGTCTTTAGCCTCCTTAGAAACATACTAAAATCGGACACACCTTACCATACATTAAGATATGCCTGGATAGCACTACTGCTCCTATTGCCCGGGATTCTTGTTCTGGGAAGGCTAAGCGTTCCAATGCAACTGAAATATGACGATTATGAATCCATCGGCAAAAGCCCTTTTGAAGTGGGAATAGTCCAGGTAAATATGCCTCAGCATATTAAATGGAAAAGAAGTAATCTCGAACCCACAATGAAAATTCTGGCGGAAAATACAAGATTTCTTGCTCAAAAGGGAGCCAAAATAGTAGTATGGCCGGAAACAGCAATCCCTCACGCTTATCCCCTCAATAATCCAAAACTCAAGGAGTTCATTCAATGGAACGCCAGGAATAATAATGTTTATCTTGTGACGGGATTGATTGACCGGGACAATAAGAACGCCTATAATACCGTCATTATGGTTGATCGGTGGGGACAGATATTGGAGAAATACAATAAAATTCACCTTGTCCCCCTTGGAGAATATTTGCCCCTGCCGGAAAAATACAGAAAATATTTTGACAAACGAATCGGCAAGTATAAGCACGGTAAAGAAATAAAAATATTCAAGACACCGATGGGCAATTTCCAGGTTTTGATATGTTTTGAGTCAATGTTTTCATACCTTGCAAGAAGAGGAGTCAAAAAGGGAGCGCAGTTCCTGGTTATTCAAACAAATGATGCATGGTTTCTTAAATCGAACGCGGCAAAAGCTCATTTTATTATGGCCATTTTCCGTGCGGTGGAGAACAGAGTCTGGGTTGTTCAATCCGCAAACACCGGAGTATCGGGAATCGTGGACCCCTGGGGAAGGGTTATGAATGAAACCGAAATATATAAGAGGTGCGTGGTTGAGGGTAAAATTTTCCCGATGAACACAAGAACTCTGTATACTCGCTGGGGCGATTTGCCGGCAATCCTTGCGGGAATAATTTCATTACTTATTCTGTTTGTTATCCCGTTTTTCAAATACAGAGCGGCAAAAAAATAAATGGCAGATATTGTTTTTTACCGCAAAGAAGCAAAGGCCGCAAAGGAATGACGGATTGCGGAGGGCAGAGTACGAAGGTGAGACTGTTGAAAAAGTGATTTTTCAACGCAGAGATCGCAGAGGCCGCAGAGGATAACCGGAGAAAAAATATTGATATCTCCAAAATGGAAGTGGGAAATGGGAAACGGGAAACAATCGGGGTTTTGAGGGTTTTTCGATACACTCAGGACGGATGTCGGAGGACTGATCCCGCTTCTCCTCTCTAACTTCAATTAGACGGTAGCGGAGGTTTTTAAACCTCCCATTAGAATAACCCCCGGGATTTATCCGGGGGAACAAGGAAGCCATTGACCTTTCTCATTCAGCCACTTTAGTGGCTTCCCGATAATGAATACAGGAAAATCTTTTGTTAATATGAAAAACATTTTGAATGTAAAAGAAAATAAAATCCTGTTTATAATTTTCCTTTTTCTCCTTTTTGGGGTTGTGCTTGCTTTTTCGGTAAGATTTGATTCGGCGTTTGTTATTCCCAAGAGGTTCTTCCTCAGGACATTTTCACTTCTACTTTTTATTTTTGTAATATACTTTGCGATGAAATACAGACCATATATCTCCAGGTCCCCGATGGTCATATCAGCATTTGTATTCTTTATCCTTAGCTTGCTGTCAACATTTTTTTCACTGAATATCCTTGCCGGCATTCCATATTGTATTGACATATTATGCTGTATCTTTATCTTTCTTATAATTACTGCACTTTTCAATTTTGATGATATAAAAAAGACCGTTCCATTTTTATTTATTCTCGCCGGCATTGTGGGAGCTTATTCAATTGTACAGCATCTGGGATGGGATATGGAGTTATTCCACTGGCAACAGGTTGACCTTGTGAAGAACCGCTCCATCTCAACCCTGGGAAACCCGGATTTTTTATCGGCATTTCTTGTTATGATAATCCCGCTTGCGTTTGTATGCGCATTCAGGGATTATGATGAAAAAGACAGGTTCATCTCAATTCCCGGTACAATATTAAAAATGGACAAGGGATATCTTTACCTTGTTTTCTGGGGTTTTCTATGTCTTGTGAATATATTTACCTATTCCCGTGCAGGGCTGATGTCAATGGCTTTGGGATTACTTCTTGCAGTTATTCTCCTTGGAAAAAATGTTCTATTCAGGCATTGGAAGAAATCTATTTGTATTTTACTTATCCTTGTTATCGCTATATGCGGCGTACTTGCAATGGAATTCTCCGGCAAGACAAGACATTCGCTCGTAAAGAGAATAACGGCCATATTTCAGGGAGACAATAATTTAACTACCAGGATTTACCTGTGGAAAGTTGCTCTGAACGTCGTAAAGAAGAATCCTATCCTGGGAGTGGGACCCCGGACCTTTTCAATAGCATATTTACCCTATCGATATATGGAGCCTATGAATATCCGTCACAGGATGGCGGCGCCTGAATCGGCTCACAATTTATTTCTTGATATCGCTTCATTTTCCGGTTTACTTACATTTGCAGCGTTTTGTTTCTTTCTTTTTCTTCTCTTTTGTAAAAGCTTGAAGGCAATTTTCAAGGCGGGAAAAACTTCAAATAATAAACAATTAAAAAAGAGTAAGAGAAATTGTAGGAGGGACGTCCTCGTCCCGATAAAGGGAGAACGGAGAACGGAAAACGGAGGTCGGATGACGGATCCCGTTTCACGCTTCTCACCTCTCGCCTCCAGTATGTGGGACGTCCCAGTCCCGACAAAAGAGAATCATAATAAACAAGAAATCATCAGGGGTGATAACAGGATATATCTTATAGGATTCATTGCCGGGCTATTTGCTTATATATCTCACCACCTGGTAAGCTTCCCCACATTGCCTGATCGGCTTTTGTTCTGGGTTTATGCAGGGTTTTGTTTTGTATATTTTACGGGCGGGACACAATGCAATGCCGGACACTCCCGCCCACAGTCAAACGAAGAGAATGTTCCCCGGTCCGGTGGAAGCTATAAAGGAGAGAAGCTCACACCTCTCAAGTGGGTAGTCCTTGCGGTCGCGGCGATTTTTTCAATCTTTCTTATATATTTTAACACAAGAATTACTCTTGCAGATTATTATTTTGCAAGGGCACAAGCTTACCAGGATATAATTCCCAGGCTGAGTAAATACAAGAGCAAGGAAAAAGCATTTGTCAAATCAATAAAGGAATATGATAAAGTAATCAAGCTCAATCCCATACAGCCGCGATACTGGATGAAAAAGGGGAAGCTTTTTGACAGGTTTGCATCAATCAACCTGCAAAAAGAGCATACAACGAAGATCCTCGAACAGGCAATAAAGAATTATATAAATGCAATAAAGTTAAATCCCCGGGATCCATATCCTTATAAACATTTGGGTCTTCTCTATTCCCGGATCGGGATGAATGATTATTCCGAGAAGGCGCTAAAAAAGGCTCTTGAGATTGATCCATATAATGTGCTTATAATAACCGATCTTGCACTTCTTTATGATAAAATGAAGAAGTATGATCTTGCGGAGACTTATTTTAAGAGGGCGTTGGAAGTATATCCCGGCGGCGAGTGGACCCTCGGGAATATGGGAATATTTTATTATAATCGGGGTAAAAATAGAAGAGCGAAGGAATATCTTGAAAAAGCTCTGGAAATCGGGCCGGGAGCGGATAAATACAGGGAATATTTAAAGAAAATCAAGAAAAAGGGTGAGTAAAATGCCAAAAATTTTTGATAATTTAAATAAAACGGAACTTATGCTACTCCTTAATTACCAGTTGGAGCTGGATGAGCTTCTGGATAAAGCCATGATAGACGACAAGGATATTAAAACGCAGATTGGAGAGACCGTCAAGCTGACTACGAAATATCTTCGCCGGTATCTGGAGAGAAATACAGGCTCAGGCAAAGAATCGCTTTGGGTATTATTTTTTGACCACCTCAGTGACCCGGTTATCATTACCAATGAAGATATGTCGAAAGAAAAAATAATTGATAGATTTTTCGATCTTCTCCAGGAGGAGAACCTACTTCACGGGAAGGTGATGAGAGCATGGAGGAAAGATCCTGATCTGAAGGACAGCGATGCGTCCCTTGCCCGTGTCGGGCAATGGATGTCAGATACGATGAAAAGAAAGGAAGACGGCACTTTTCACAGCGAGAGGATCATATTGGAAGAGCTGAAAGTCCACCATCGATTCCTGGGTTTTATAATGTTGACAGGTACTGAGCCTGATAATTTAATTAATACAATGCTAAGTCAATTTGCCCGGAAGATTGACACGGATATTTTTTCGCACAATCGCATGATGTTCGAGAAAATCAAATCCGAAGGCTTTGAGACAATCAACAGGGTCTTGGACTGCGAATTACCAATGTCCGACAAATACGACGAAGTACTCAAACTGATTGTAAATTCTATTAAGGCATATTCGGGATACCTGGTCGTTCCAAAACATGGAAAGCTTGGAGTAACTGCAAGATATATTCTTGAAGATGAAGCTCCCGTGTTCTCGGATCCGGACATATTAAGCATTGCCGATAAGGCGATTAAAAAAGCGAAAAACAGTAATGTTTTCATACGCACTGAAGAAATCGATATATGCAGGGGAGAACTTCTCACGGTTCTTCTCAAACCGGGGGAAGGTCATGTCGAGGGGGTCCTGATCCTCCATCATTTTAATTTCAAAGAGGAGCACAGGGGGATAGTGGAAGCGCTTTCAAGCCTCATTGATTCATCTCTCCACGTGGATAGGCTTTACAGTCTTATGTTCAAAAACTTTATTAATGCGATGGGTAAAATCATTGACACATTTGATACATATACAAGCGGTCATTCAAATCGTGTTTCCACATATTCTCTTGAACTGGGCAAGGCATTGGGTCTCACGGATCTCGAGGCGGCAAAGCTTCATATTGCCTCTATTTTACATGATATTGGGAAAGTTGGAGTTGATCCCAACATTATAAGGAAAAAGTCAAAATTATCCGAGGAGGAAATGGAGAAAGTACGGGAGCATGCAAAATTCTCCGGAAACATACTGGACGGTGTGTTCCCTTTTGATATGGGAGACATTCACACACTGGCGATGAGTCACCATGAAAAAGAGAACGGAAGCGGGTATCCCAAAGGAATAACACGAAAGAAGATTCCTCTTCTATCAAAGATAATCTCCGTTGCCGATATTTTTGACGCTCTCACCTCCGACAGGCCATATCACAGGGGACGCACGAGAGAGCAGGCGTATGAGATTATGAAAAAGGAGATTGAAGAGGGAAAGCTCCCGGCAAGTCTGACCGAAAAGTTTATGAGCAATGATGTATGGGAAGCTATAAGAAGTGAGTTTTTCAACCTTAAAGTGACCTCCGCTCTGGAGTGGTATCGAAAGAAGATGTTGCCGGATCTGCTAAAGCTGGAAAATGAAGCTCATTTCATGAGGCGATGTCTGGGACATATTGACCGGATCGGGAATCTTTATGCAGACGGCAAGGAGATAACACTTCTTGAGCTTGACGACACTTTTCTTTACCCTGCGGACAAGGATAGGCTTGTTCAGAGAGATTATCAGGATAACAATGAAAAGTATATGAAAATAGTCGGGGATATTCGAAAAAGTTATGAAGAGAATCTCAAAAAAATCCAGAATAGAATTGATTTGGAGAGGAAATTCAAAAAGGAATTCTGGGATTTTATAATATTTAATGAGATCAGGGATGTCTATACGGATCTTGCCGGGAAAGACAATTGTCTCCACCTTCCATTAAAAGAATTCTATACTGATACTGAAATGAAAACAATCCCGGAATCGCAGATGTCAATAATCAGATATTTTGAAAAGAAACTGAATGAATCAGAGAAGCTAAAAGGATTAAACAGGGACTATTTTACACCACTTGAAGAGTTACATAAAATCGGAAAACACCTTAGTAAGAGTATCGAAAAACCTCTTTGAAGGCGGTAGTAGTCAGGTTAAATTTTACCACGAAGCCACGGAGAACACAGAGGACATGGATTTTTTAGATTCTTCGTGAACTTCGTGTCTTCGTGGTGAATATATGTTTTTTCTCCGGTTATCCTCTACGTGCTCAGCGAGCTCTGTGGTGAAAAATGATTACGCTCAATAGTAAAAAAATGAAAGTACTCACATTTCGCACATGCGAATTTGTTAGAAGCAATAGAATTTATTTCAAGTGTTTTAGAGTAATAACAGGAGTTTAAAGGTGTTTAAGACAACACCACAATTTATTGTGGTGAATTGAGTGTAAACCCCACCACTACAGCGTCCTAACCACTTCAGTGGTTTATCTCATAAGGAAACCGTTGAAACGGTTAAATTGGAGGAGGAGGTAGGTTTTATAGGCTTCTAACCACCCGATTGAAATCGGGTGTTGTCTTAA
>JAIORV010000014.1 GCA_021107945.1 Vulcanimicrobiota bacterium
CCAATATCCACTTTTTAAAGACCACACCCCACGACCGTGGGGGATATTTCCGTTTTAAAAGCCACCATCCTTGGTGGCTCGCTCCCGGGAAAACTTTCGTTCTCCCAATCGCTTGAGTATAGTATCATAACAATGTTATGGTGTCAAGAGCATGTCACGAAATAAATAATATAATTTCACGAAGATGCTTTTAACGTTGCAATACCTACCTCCAACGACCTCTCTTTTTTTGATGAAAGTATGTTGTGAGGGATTGTATCGCGGAATTTATGAGGAAGTTGAAGCTGATTTTGCTCAATAAAGAGATTAAGTACTTATGGAAAGTGAAGGTGAAGTGAGCTTGTGGCTATTCCTCCCTTGTATGTGTGTCATCTTACTTCAATAAGCTTGTCTGTTTTTCCTTAGGTTAACAAAAGGGAAGCCACTGAAGTGGCTGAAAATTTGAGAGAGTTTGGAAAGAGGAGGGTCTCTCTTATGCCCCCGGCTGAAGCCGGGGGATAATCTCATGGGAGGTTTAAAAACCTCCGCTACCACACTGTCAATCTCATGGAGGTTTCAAAACCTCCGCTACCCAAAAATGGTTTCGTTTTATTCGACTTAACGATCCTGCGCTTTACTAAATTTCTTATCCGATCACCAATGCGGGAATCGGCCTCTACCCAAATTTTATGGAATTAGTAATTGTCGTAAATGTTAACTTTATTTAAGACTCTGCGTCCTCTGCATTCTCAACGGTGAATAGTTAACAAATTGCAAGCTATCATCAAGAAAGAAAAATTAATTCCATTGTCCTTATTGACAACCTTGGAATAATGAATATTATAATTAATATGAAGTATTAATATGTAGTATTAAAATTCTGTTCACTTTCAGGAGGTACAATTGAGCAAAATCGGTATCACAACCACAATACCAGTAGAGGTTATATTTGCGGCAGGTGAAACGCCTGTTGATCTTAACAATATATTTATTACCCATCCTGATCCGGGAGAAATGGTGAGGAATGCAGAAGAAAAAGGACTTCCCCGGACGCTTTGCTCCTGGGTGAAGGGAATCTTTTCCGCAATTATTGCCAATCCCGACATCGATACAATAATTGCGGTAACTGAAGGTGATTGCACGAATACCCTGGCGATGCTTGATCTTTTCCGCTCGAAAGGGATTGAGGTCATTCCTTTTGCATATCCTTATAATATGAACAGGGATACTTTGAATGAAAACATCAGGAAACTGGAAGCTTATTTTGGAGTATCCAGGAAGCAGACTTTGGAGATGAAAACGAAACTGGACGGGATCAGGGAGAAAGCTCTTTTAATAGACAGGATGACTTATGAAGATAATACAATCTCCGGTCTCGAGAATCACATTTCCCTTATTTCATTGAGTGATTTCGAGGGGGATCCTGACGGTTACGAAAAAAAGCTGGATTTATTGATAAGCAAGGCGAAATCGAGGGAACCCTTCAGGCATGCAACGCGTATCGGGTTCTGTGGTGTTCCCACAATATTTTCTGATTTATATGGTTTTCTGGAAAACAACAAGGCAAGAGTTGTCTTCAACGAAATGCAGAGACAGTTTGCGATGCCGTATAAAACAGATAACATCCTGGATCAATACCTGAATTACACATATCCATATTCTTTCAAACGAAGGATAAAAGATACAAAGGAAGAATCACAGAAACGCCAATTAACGGGATTGATTCATTATGTTCAATCATTTTGCCATCATCAGATTCATGACAGGGAGTTAAGGGAGTCCGCTGATATTCCGGTTCTCACCCTTGAGGGTGATAAGCCTGAAAAGTTAAAGGAACGCACCCGGATTAGAATCGAAAGTTTTCTTGAGATGCTATCTCTTGGAACATAGATGGAATATGTTAAGGAAGGAAAAGAATACTATATATTGAATCAGAAAGCACAAAAATAAGGTCTATATCTTGCATTAAGCTTTAGACAACATGGAGGAATTAATCATGAGGAAATCTTCACCTGAAGAACTGCGTAGATTGCGGGTACGCTCCAAGGAAGAGGAAAGACGAAAAGAAGAGGGCACAGAGAAAAGGATAAGCATAAACGAATCGCCCAAGCAAAGAAAGATGAAAATCATCGTCGTCTGGATCATAGCAGGGGCATTCATTATAATGTCCGTCGGAGCGCTCCTTGGCTTCGGAATAGGCGCCATAAACCGGGATGATGAAGAAGAAAGCAAACAACAGAAACCCATTTCCCAGGCAGAAAAGATGAAAAAAGAAATGGAGAGGAATATTAAATTTTACAAGGAGCAGATCAAGGAAAAGCCGGAGGAGATCAATAATTACAAGAGTTTGGCGGCGATATACGCCCAGACAAGCAATTATGACGAAGCTTTTAAAACTTATCAGGAAGCACTGAAAATTGATCCCAAAGACACATTCGTGATGAGAGGGATATCTGAAGTTTACATAGGACAGAAGAAATACCCCGAAGCAAGGAAGCAGGTAATGGAGATCATCAAAATTGAAGAAAAGGTGAATCATCCGCCTCTCTACCTCATGCTTTCCGTAATAGACTACGAGGAAAAAAATACAGACGGAGCAATTGTCAATATAAACAAGGCTATAGAAATTGACCCCGGCAACATCCGGTTTTATATTGTTCTGAGCCAATTTTACCTGAAAAAAGGCGACAAGAAGAGCGCGAAAAGTACTCTTGACAAAGGAATCGAAGTCGCAAAGGCAATGAATGACGGCAGGAACGAGATGATGCTGAACATAATGAAACAGAGAATTGATGCACCGAAAAAAGTTCCTGGCAAGGGAGGAAGTCTGACTGATCCCAAATTCAAAGTTGTTCCAATTCAGGGTGGAAAGCAAAAGGGCGGAGCGGCGTCACTTCCATCAGTGGATAGAAAGATTCCCGATGTGCCAAAAACAGGACCGGACGCCGGAAAACAACCGGTAAAACCTGGCGATGAAAAACAACCAACTGAACCCGATAGCAAGGAATCTTCAGGAGAAGTTAAAACTCCGGAATCAAATGTGCCAAAAGCTGTTGATCCTGCAGTCAAACAGCCCTCAGAAACAAAGGGTGAGGCGGTAACGGAGCAGCCCGGATCGGAAAAGAAAGATGAACCTGAAGTCAAATAAATGAATTGATATTTTAACATATCGAATGATAAGATTACCTCTGTTCAAAACAGGGGTAATTCTTTTTTATGGCGAATTATAAGGGATTCATAAATTATAAACGGAGGTAATACCATGCCTGACGATATTCCGGATGCATATGGTCATTTGATGTATGATGCATACACGGGTAAAAATACAACAGAGGTTGTGGAGAGAGATGACGGGTATATTGACTATGCCGGGGGTGGGAAAGATTACCTGAGGAAATTTGATGAGTGGCCCGAAATACAAAGAGAAGCAATGAAGTTTGCCAGGGGCAGGGTTCTTGATATCGGGTGCGGCGCCGGGAGACATTCACTTTATCTCCAGGAGAGAGGATTTGAGGTGTATGGAATTGACTCATCTGCGTCGGTAATAAGTGTGTGCAGGAAGAGAGGATTGAAAAACGCCCATCATATGCCATTCAACCGGCTGTCAAGAGAATTTGGGCTTTTCGATACGATACTAATGCTTGGAAACAACCTGGGACTGCTGGAGAATTGTGAGAGGGCAAAAACTCACCTGAAAAGATTACACAGAATAACAACAAAGCGGGGCAGGATCATCGGCGAATCGAGAGATCCCTATCAAACAGACATACCCGAGCATCTTGAATATCATGAGTTTAACAGGAGCCGGGGACGGATGCCCGGTCAACTCAGGATCCGGATAAGATATAAGAAATACAAAACGCCTTGGTTCAATTATTTGTTAATGTCAAAAGAGGAGCTTGAGGATATCCTTAAAAATACAGGATGGGCTGTGAATGAATATATTGACGGGAAAGACGGGATGTACATCGCCATAATAGACAAAGAAGAGAGTGATTAGCATGGATGAGAATGAAAAAAAGCTAAAAGGTCTGGAAGAGCGGGCAAAGAGAATGAAAGTTGATTATATGGATATATCGGAAAAAGATATTACCGATGATCTTTCCGGCTTGATTTCCGTGGCATTCGCCCGGCAATTTCATCTCATTCCCGTTGACATTCCCGACGAAGACTCATTAACGATTGCCATGGAGAATCCCACCGACCTCTATGTGTTGGATCAGCTATCCACAAGAACAAAGAAGAAGATAATACCCGTCCTGGCCGATTCCGATGATATAATGTCTGCAATAAGCGAATTATATAGCTCTGCGACAATAGAAGAAATGAAAGTCCCCATTCTCGAGGACTCAAAAATGAGGCATACAGACAGCCTTATCAAGCTCGAAACGCTCAACTGGTTCAAGGAGGTTGTTGTAAAAGCAATTAACAGGAATGCATCGGATATTCACATAGAAACATACGAGAACGAGATTAAAGTCCGTTACCGCATTGACGGAGTTATTGCCGAAAGCACAACTATTCCGCGGGATATGGAAATCCAGATAAACAATATTATCAAGACCATATCAAAAATGAAAATCGAGAAACGGAATATTCCCCAGGAGGGCATAATAGACCTGAAGATAAAATGCAGGGACAGGGTTCTGAGGGTGGGTAGTCTTCCCACATTTTACGGTGAACGTTTTGTCCTGAGAGTTACCGACGAGAAGCTTTTCGACTTAAAGATTAACAAACTGGGACTTTCGAGAAACAACCTTAAAATGCTTAAAACAATGGTAAGGCGCAGGCAGGGACTTATTCTGTTTAGCGGTCCTGCAGGAAGTGGGTTGTCAACAAGCCTCTACTCTACTGTTCATTATATCTCAAGGCCCCAGTTAAATGTATTTACCGTTGAGGATCCCATAGAAGCGCCGATACCCAATGTGAATCAGATGGAAGTCAACCCCAGAATCGGGATGGATAAAGCCGACTGCATCAGGGCTATAATGAGGCATGACCCGAATGTCTTGATGGTAAGCACAATTCGCGAGAGGCAAATCGCCCACCTTTTAATCGAAGCGGCGCTTTCTGGTCAACTTGTTCTCGCCGGAATATATGCCAGGGATGCAATTGACACAATCACGAGAATCCGCGATCTTGGAATTGATCCCTATTTCCTTTCAACAACATTAACAGGTGTTGTTACACAACGCCTGGTCAGGCTTGTTTGTCCCCGATGCTCCATAGCGGTTGAAATAGATGATGAACTCAGTGAAGAGATGGTCGCCCATAACCTTGATGAACCTTATAATATCCAAAAAGGAACGGGATGTAACTTCTGTCTTGGCACGGGCTATAAGGGGAGGATTGGCATAAACGAGGTACTGCTTTTAAGCGATCCCCTCAAATCCCTGATCCTCAGGGGATCATCAAGAGCAAGAATGGAAGAGCAGGCAAGGCGCGACGGCATGAAGACGCTTTATGCCGACGGTCTTGAGAAAGTGGCGCAGGGGCTGACGACCTATGACGAAATAAAGCGGGTTCTGATTGAATAATCAAGAACGGTTGGTTTATTGAATCAGCTCTGGCAAGAATGGAATTTGCATACCTCTGATGTCTCCCAGGCTGTCATCCTGAGCGGAATACGATCATCTTACTTTGCTGGATCAATCCTGGCAGAACGGACTTTTACTTACCTCCGATATATTAATCAGCGAAGGATCTCTTCCCCGGGATTCTCCGTTAAAATAATCCTCATTCCTTTTAAAAACTTGCCTCCCATACCATTTGGGGTTAGATTCTTCGCTGAAGGATAATGGAAAATAGATAAAAGAAAAGAGAAAATGGGAGCGCTATTCGTTATCCTTCTTCCTTTTTTGAGGAAGTCGTCGGATAAAATCAAATCATTCTTGATCCGCTCAGAAGGACAGGACTCACTTCTTATTTTGCGTAACTCCTGCTACAACTTAACTTTAAAGGTGGAAAACACCTGTATCGCCTGGAATGACTCAGGGGAGCGTCTTCTTACGGAGCTGCTCAATCTATCCCTGGTATCATAATAACGTACTTCCGCAGACCAATTTGTGTCTTTATTAAGCTTATAATCAAAGCCAAGATATGGCACACTCTGTTCGATTTCAACAACATTCGAACCGGCATTCGCGCTAAAATCATTCATGCCATTGTTATAACCTTTCTGTCCTATCCAGTTGTATCCGCCCTTGACCTGGAATTTTCGGGACAAGTGGTATTCCAGCCCCAGTTTTATTGCGGCAAATTTCATGTTTACTTTGTTTGTTTTTGCCACGGAAGTATTGAGAGCATAGCTTGTATCTCTCATTACCTGGATAGCATCGAATCCCAGGGATGCCCTTAGACGCGAGGGTGCGAAGAAATAGCTGAACATACATCCAAAATTGTCTATATGTCCCCGGGGAGTCTCATATATTTTTGCGGCAGCGCCGGTTTGAGTGCTACTCGCAAGTACGGGAAAAGCAGTATCAATAAAGCCAGGCTGCAAACCAAAATACTTGTCCTTAATATCCCGTTGTGGGACGGAGCAATCCACCTGGTATTTCCGACCTATATGAAAATGAAAGATTCCTTTCATTCGATCGAACTTATAGTTCCCCAGAAGCATAAATCCATGACTATTATTGGGATATTTATCGCTATCATGAAGTTGATATCCAAAAAGTGGATAGTTTGGCGCGGGGAATGGAGTGAATCCTGTTGCATTCACCATCCCTCCCTGCAACATATCACCGACCGGTTGATAGTATAGCTGGAAAGGATCAAAAAATGGATCGGTATAAACATATTCCAGGGTCAAATCAACAGTATCGGGCTTATTTGCCCACTTTACATTCATGTGGTAGTGTGTGCCGTCGGCGGTATAGCTGGATTCCTGGTTGGGCTTATACCTGGTTGCGGCATACGCGGCGTTGAATTTGATATTGGCAGGATTGAGGCGATAATTGATATTTAGACCCCAGCCGGTCTGCCCCTGGAGGGAGATATAGCTATTTTCCCTCATTGGCATCTTGTTCTTATTGTTATTCCGATAATCATACGGATCAGACCATTGCCATGCATTGCCCTTGCTCAGGACCACATTAGAACTTTGTCCGTTATTGAAATTGTCGGAAATTCTCAGGAAGTTTATCCTGATATCACAGTGTTCTTTTAATTTCCAACCTCCCGTGGCGGAAAAAAGATATGGAATCGACTCCTCGGCAACACCGGGAGGATTCACAAACGGCCAGGGAAGCTTCATCATGTATGGCGAGTCGGGCATTTTTGAATACATTGTTTCCCAACTGAAACCGGCGAATTTCTTTATCTCCCCGCTAGCCTGAATTCCATAGAAAGGAAGGGAGTAATATGACATGTCAGGCTTTTGTTGGGCACCAAGTGGCATCCCTCCCGGGGGCATCCCTCCGGGGGGCATCATGCTCGGGTCAAAACCTTCCGGCGGCATGAATTGCCCTGATTGGGGATTTTTGCCGGGAGGTGCCTGCATTTCATGTTTTCTTCCCTGAGGCTCACCCGATTTTTTACCATCAGGCTTCATCATCTGCGGGTAGCCTTCGGGAGGAAATCCTCTCCCGGAATCATCACCGGGAGGTCTTCTCATTTGCATGAAATCAGGCATTTCCGGCATCTCTCCAGCGCCTTCAACCTGGGAAGAGGAGTCTTTATCATGTTTAATCATTCCCATGCGGGAAAGATCAAGCATTCTCTTGCCATCGATTCCGGGGTTGGGGACATTACGAAGAAGAAAATCATTCATCTGTGTTTTTTCAATTGAGCCGACAACCAACTTTGTTTTTCCAGGCATATATTCCAGCCAGAATTTATCAAGAGTCATTCTTGTCCAGATACTGTTATTCATCGGTTGTGAAGAAGAATAGCTATTTCCACAAAAAACATTGGAAAGATAGGGAGCCGGAACTCCCCAGTAGGCATCGATATAGCGATTACCCAGGGAAGTATATGAAGCGAACCTGACACCGGCCTTTAATTTTTTTGATATTTTCACTTTTACCCCCAGGCGTGCCCGCGCTGTGAAGCTCGAGCCATTAAGCAGGGGGCGTCCGTTCAACAAATCAATTGTCCCTATTTTATACCCATTAATATAACTCAATGCTTCAATTCCACCCACATCGTTACTCCAACTGGTTCCGGTTATACCGGTGTTTTGCAGTCCCATTCCCACAAAACGAGTGGTGAAATCTCCATCAAAAGTGATTCTTTCTAACTCGGTAACTCTTTTATCAAGGATACCCACATTTTCTTCCAGATTACCAACCCTGACACCTAACGCCCCCAATTCATCCTTCAGGTTATTCGCCAGTGCCCTGAGAGCTTCCAGATCAACCTTTGTGGCGAACTTCGAATGCTCAGCATCCAATTTTGCCAGCAATCTCTGAATAGCCATCGCCATTTCCCACCGGGTTGCAGCCCTGTCTCCCTTGAAAGTGCCGTCGGGATAACCTTCAATGACTCCCCTTGCGGCGAGGTCGGCTACCGCATCCCGTGCCCAATGGTTTTCCTGTATATCAGGAAACATCGGCGCGGCAAATAGCGGTGTGACAATAATAAAAAGGATTAACACCAAAAACCAGGTTACTCTCTTCATCTAATCTTCCTCATCTTCATATATATTTTTTTGTAAGCATTCAGTCCTCTCTTGTAGGAGTGGCATCTTGCCACGAAAATCGAGGCTGGAAGCCTCTCCTACAGTGATGGGTCTGAATAAATATATTTCTTTTATATTTTCTTTCGAGGGAAGCTTTTCCAACATCTTGGATATTGAGAAAGTCCTCATTTATTCATCTTAGAAAAAATTAATTGACTACTAATCCTCGTTAATGCGACAATGTATCGGCAAATCCTTTTTTTAGATTACTAATACCAATTTGCGTTCACGATGTCCTTTCCCCATTAAATATTTTCCTTTGTTTATCGGGCTTGGGAAACCCCTCCTACAGTAAAAATGAATACTAAATGGTATCACTCATACTCGACTTTCCGAGAATAATCATTCGAATCCCCTCGAGTGCGCATTGCTACTGG
>JAIORV010000156.1 GCA_021107945.1 Vulcanimicrobiota bacterium
CAAGTCCTATTCCAGCGAAACGCTTCGACACAACTAAGGTATTCCCGGAGCGCCCGCATCCTCCCTGCAGTTCCGGTCGCTACACTCCCTCCACTGCAGGGAGGATTACTTTTCCGTTACAAGAACTCTTTTTTTGGGAATTATATCCACTTGCAACCATATTATCATATAAGGACTTACGCAAAATGAGGAGTGAGTTCTGTCATTCTGAGCGGATTACGAAAGATATTCTTTACTCCAATTACTTTCTCAAAGATGGGATAATGTTAACAGACGATGATTGACACAGCGAAGAATCTCATGAATGTTGACTCGGGAGGGAGCGTGTCGTGGGCAGAGATCCTTCGCTGTGGAAGACTTCGGAGGCGAGTAAGATCCGTTCTTGCCAAGGTTGATCCGGTAAAGCAAGGTGATCGTGTTTCGCTCAGGATGACAAATGGGTAACTCATAATATTATTATTGAGGTGATCAACCTGGGAAGATATATTACAGGCCCTTCTTCAAACAGGGAGATGGTTAAAAACCAGATAATCAACCGGGGAATCCGGGATCCCCGTGTAATCCAGGCATTTCTTGAAGTTGACCGGAAAGGTTTTGTGCCTGAGAATAAAATTCATCAGGCTTATGACGATCATCCACTCCCCATAGGAAACGGACAGACAATCTCACAGCCATATATGGTGGCGGAAATGACGGAGATTCTTGGCTTGGATAAAAATGACACCGTGCTTGAAATAGGAACCGGATCGGGATACCAGACGGCTATCCTTGCAAAACTTGCAAGGGAAGTATTTACAATAGAAATTATACCGACACTTGCCGTAAAAACCCAAAAAAAGTTAGAGAAGCTCGGTTTCTTAAATATTCATTACAAGATCGGCAGCGGTTTCGAGGGTTGGCATGAATACGCCCTATATAACGGAATAATAGTAACAGCGGCTCCGACCGACATACCCGAAGCACTTGTGGCGCAATTAGCCGACGGCGGCAGGATGGTCATACCTGTAGGGGAAAGATCTCATCACCAGACACTATATCTTGTGAAAAAAGATGGCGAAGATATACATATCTTAAACAAGGGAGCCGTTGCATTCGTACCCATGGTAAAGGAATAACATCGAAGAATTCAATTTAATAAACGGTTCCCCGACAGAGGATTTATTGAAAAAACTTTGAAGTATTCACATCCATCATTATTGACATTTCCATCATTATTGACATTGATTATTGACATTGATTCTGAGGTTTCAAGCTAATATACATAATGGAGGAAAATAAATGAAACGATTTTTATCCCAAAAAGGAAACCTGATAATTGCATTGGCAATACTTACTTTAGTCATTCTCCTGAATACAACTACCTCATATGCTCAGGAAAAACAAATTCCTCAAACTAAAGACCCCGGGCACATTCTTCTTTCATCCGACCAAAAAAGTGTGACCGGTAAATCGGGAAAATGGCAATGGGAATTCACTCTGGGAGCATTTTTGCCTGTTATGGACACCACGATAACTGTCGGTGACAAATCAACCCAGAGGGTGGTCAAGCCTTCGGAAGTTCTTGATAAAATAGAATCC
The DNA here is from genome assembly GCA_021107945.1 of Vulcanimicrobiota bacterium. Taxonomy (GTDB): domain Bacteria; phylum Vulcanimicrobiota; class JAJTBE01; order JAJTBE01; family JAJTBE01; genus JAIORV01. The sequence continues at coordinate 1,579 of JAIORV010000156.1, forward strand.
GCTTTTACAGGACGTCTTGAAGCCCGTAAAGATCGATGGGGAATCTTCACCGGACTATATTATATAAAACTAAAAGATGATATTTCTTTCCAGAGTATTTCCGGAGATACAAAGTTGGACCTGACAATATGGCAAACAGCGGCAACTTACCGTGTCAGTGAGGGAAATACCGATGTGGATGTTTTGGCGGGTTTCCGCTATCAAGCCATCGATGTTGATGTTGACCTTTCTCCCCTGGCAAAAGTTTCTAAAAGAGTTGACTGGATGGACCCTATTGTTGGAGCAAGAGCGCGTTTTCCCCTTTTAAACAATCTTGATTTCAACCTATATGGCGATGTGGGTGGCTTTGGAGTGGGTTCCAAGTTCACGTGGAGAACCGATGCCATTTTTAACTGGCATCTTTCCGAGGGTTTTGCATTAAAAGGTGGATACAGCATCCTTGATGTGGATTACCAAAAGGGCAGTGGCATTGATGAATTTCGGTATGACTCAACTATGAAAGGACCCATTTTGGGAGCATCTTTTAAGTTTTGATTGATGTTGATACCGGATATTTCTTTACTATTATTGTGATATACTTTTTTACGGGAATAGCCTCCTCTTGATTTTAATTATATGTTTTTTGCAAACCAATCTTAACAAGACTATGGCAATCCCTCATTTATTTATAAGACATCGCTGATTCTACATGATTTCATTTAATAAGGGTTCCATGCTTGGAATGACAATCGCGTAAGTATTTTCTTTCAAATAAAAAACCGGGGGAATCCCTCTTGTGGGAAGATCCCCCGGAAAAATATCAATAACATCTTTGAAATAATAACAAAGAAAAATAACAGGATTTTTAAATAGCTTTACTATCCCTCAGTCTTGAGTACATTCCTATCCTGCCAGGCAATGACACGTTCCTCGATATTACCCAGCACTTTTGCAACTAAAGGCATCTGATAAACACCGGCAAGCGCTTTTAATGTATCCAGAATTACTTCCGGGTGCTTCCAGCATCCAGGGGCATCAATATTGGGAGTGAAGAATATAAGCGGATACATCAATTTATTCAATGGCTTTTTCAGTGTTGGATGGAAGCCTGTGTAATAATTATCAAAGGGGTTTTTCTTCTTGAGTTTGTCGCGGTTTCTTATGAGTATATCGGTGAATTCCTTTTCCAGCTCGGGTTTCCAGCCGTCAACATTTTTGGATCCTGCTCTGTGAACCATTCCCTTGATCTCATCATCGGAGAGGTCCTTGATTTTATTTACTATGGGATCAACATTATCGGACTTTGAAAGGGCTTTCATAACCTTTTCATTTGCATTTGGCACACCAAAATCGGTGATACCGTCATCTATTGCAAACCCGAAGTCGGCCCCAACAGCGGTATTATCTGGAAGTAGCCAGACATTCGAGTCGTTCTTGATGATATCCCAGTCGCCCATCCATCCCTTGACGATGCTCTGCTCCACTGCCTGATCGGGATTCTTGATCTCATCGGGCTTTGCCGTTTCAAGCGTGCGAATTCCCTCGATGAAATCACATACGATTCCTCTTTGTTTTTGTCCCTTATCATCGACAACATAGCCCTCGCTGTATGTAACCGTGGGCAAGTCGAATTCATCCTTCATTATATGGGACGCGACGACTTCCTTGACATCCCTTTTCCTCATTTCCGATTTCGGATAGATTCGGGCGAAAATTCCAAGGCTGTTATGCTTAAAAACTACCTTGGTTCCATTTTCATCAGTGCCGATAATGGGTTTGTTAATTCCTGACCATTGGTTCTCGCTGGCCGCACTTTTCTTAGTTGGAGTAACTCTTGAAATGCGAACTTGCGGCGTCTCATTCTTGAATACAGGTTTTGCATATACTCCCTTCAACTCGCCGGCTTCTGATTTTGAAACGGTATCTTTCGGCAAACCTGCCGGTTTCTCAGTTTTCTTTGCCTTTACCTTTCCGGGCATCGCTCTTGCGCCGGTCATTGCTCCTAATTTATCCATGTTATCATTTCCTTTCGAGGTTATCTCTTTATTCATTCGCCATATCAGGGTGCGGCACTTTCGCCGTGGGACGATACCTGACCGATAAAATCGCTCTTGTCATCTCCATGGAGACCTGTGTCTGCATCTCCTGATATAATTCATAAGCATCCTTTTGGAATGCCATTGCCGGGTCAATCTGTGCATATCCGCGAAGGCCAATTCCCTCACGAAGGTCAGTAAATTCCGTCAACTGCCCGACCCAGTTTCCATCGACAATATTTAATAAAATATGCTTTTCAATATCCCTGATCTGAGGTCCGATTTCTTTTTCTTTCTGATCGTAAGCTTTTAATGCCAGATCCACCAGAAATTTCTTTTTCTGACTGACTTTTTTCAGCTTTCCCTGCTTCCATGCTTTCATAATAGTCGGTGTAAGATCACACGAAGTGATGAAAGAAACTTTCTTTGCGATTTCCTCCATCGTTTTCTCTTTGTTCTTACCGGTTTCTCCAAATCTCACCCTGTCAACTATATTCTCAATGGCGTCTTTTATCATGTCCCCAACATAAGGCTTCAAGTTCTTTTCATCCATTATCGCATTGCGAGCTGAATAGATGGACTCCCTCTGCAGATTCATAACCTCGTCATATTTGAGAAGATTCTTCCTGGATTCCAGATCCTGCTCCTCTGCCTTTGACTGTGCTATATTGATAGCTTTATTCACCAGTGAGTTGTGGATGGACTCGTTACTTTTCAGGCCAAGACTTGATGCAAGAGATTTCGCCCTGTCGCCCGCGAACCATTGTACAAGCTCGTCCTCTAAAGAGACATATAATCGGGACTCGCCGGGATCTCCCTGCCTTCCGGCCCTGCCTCTTAACTGTTCATCAACCCGGCGCGACCTGTGACGCTCGGTTCCAATAACCGCAAGCCCCCCGGATTTTAGCACCTGTTGTTTCTCCGCCTTGCAAACTTCTTTGAAATGTTTCAGGGCATCGTCGCGGGATCCGCCGTTCTCCTCTACATACTGCCCGGCAAGCTTCTTCGGATCTCCACCGAGTTTGATATCGGTGCCGCGGCCCGCCATATTGGTGGCAATAGTTACGGCTCCCTTTCTGCCTGCCTGAGCGATAATATCGGATTCAGACTTGTGGTATTTTGCATTCAAAACCGCATGGGAGACACCGGATTCCACCAGCATCTTGCTCAATTCCTCGGATTGTTCAACAGATCTTGTTCCGACAAGCACAGGTTGTCCTTTTGCTTGCTTTCTTGCAATATCCCGGACAACAGCCTGCAGCTTTGCTTTCTTTGTGGGAAATACCGCATCGGAAAGATCTTTCCTTACAATCGGTTTGTGAGTGGGAATTACATCAACGCCCATGCCATATACCTGGTCAAGTTCATTCTCGCCGGTTTTGCCGGTTCCGGTCATACCCGCAAGTTTGCCATAATGCTTGAAATAGTTCTGGAAGGATATGGATGCAAGCACCTCGTTTTCTCCCTTGATCTCCACACCTTCCTTTGCCTCAATAGCCTGATGGATACCCCTGGAATATCTTCTTCCATCCATCACTCTGCCGGTAAATTCATCAACAATCTTTACCTCGCCATTATCGACAATGTAATGCTTGTCTTTCTCGAAAAGAGTCCCAGCTTTTAAAGCATTGTTTAATGTGGGAACAAGATGTTGATTCTTCTCTGAATACAACTCACCCATTCCAAGCATACTCTCAGCTTTATCGAGTCCTTTCTCAGTTAGGAAAGCTTTGTGCTCCTTCTGATCAACTTCATAATCTTCCCCGGGCTTCAGGTTATGCGCCACTTCCGCCATCAACCTATATGGAGGCTGTTCACCCTCGCTTTTCCGGGATATGATGAGAGGAGTCCTGGCCTCGTCTATGAGTATCGAGTCAACTTCATCAACAAGGGCAAACACTTTCGACAGGTCTTTCCCCATTTTTTCCGACGGGTCGTGAACCATATTATCCCGTAGATACTGGAAACCAAAATTGGAATTTGTACCATAAGTGATATCTGCCTCGTTAGCTTCCCTTTGCTCGTTGGGGTTCATTCCATGTTTTATAAGTCCCGTCGTAAGCCCCATGAAATCGAAAGCTTTACTCATATCTTCCTTGTCTCTTCCGGCAAGGTAATCATTCACGGTAACAATATGCACGCCGTTTCCCGACAGGGCGTTCAGATATGCGGGCAAAGTCTCCATAAGTGTTTTGCCCTCACCGGTTTTCATCTCCACTACCCTACCCTGATGAGCGCAAACTCCACCCAGAACCTGTTCCGGGTATGGCTTCATTCCCGTTACCCGGAAGTCGGCTTCCTTCATCGCCGCAAACGCCTCCGGGAGTATATCATCTAAATTCTCGCCCTTTTTCAGCCTCTGTTTGAACTCCGTTGTCTTCGCCTGCAGTTGGCTGTCGGAAATCTTTGACATCTTGCCGTCCAGAGCGAGAACCTGTTTTGTAAGCTCTTTTGCTTTTATCAATGTGGGAGCTTCACCGATGGCATAATTCAATACCCGTGCAGTGCCGGCGGTCATTTTTTCACATAGCTGGACAATTTTTTCCTTCATCCAGGTCCCAAAGCTTTTCTTTTCCCCTGTCTCTATGAAACCGCCGGTTGCAATATCCCCGTCAATCGCTGAAATTGTAGTGGGAAACCTTGGCTGACTTTTTACCGGCGTGGCGATAAAGCCTTGATCTGCAAGAGTCCCTGATTGTTCCACATTCCTGAATGGTGTGTCAAAAATACCAGGCTCATCAAGTTTTACATCAGGAGCCGCCGTTTTATCCTGTTCGGTGGCTTTAACACCCGGTGCGAACATTTTCCTCAGATCGTGTCGGCTCTTCATACCGGGAGTGCTTTTTACCTGAGAATGTGAAAATGAATCAGAAGGAAGACGTACTCTTTTATGCGACTGTGCATGCAAGTCCGCTCCCGGTTTCAATATTCTGTTGTCCTGGCTTGAGCCGCCTGTCTTCTTTATCATTTTATTTTCTCAAAAATCCCAATCTATATGATATTAAAAAATAACAATAAAACTTATCACAACCACTTGGCAGGGTTGATTTCCCTGAATAATACCAATACAAAGGCATACAACCTTCGCCAATATACCATTTAATAATATCACGTTTAGGTTTGATTATTCAATAACAAGATATTAACAGAATGTTAATAAATGGACGTTAACGAAGGTTGGATAACGAATGGCGGAGGTCAGATCTGTAGGAGGGACGTCCTCGTCCCGATAAAACGGAAGGCGAATTTGTTTTTCACCACGAAGCCACGAAGAACACGAAATTTTTTTTATTTAAATTATTCGCCATCTTCGTGTCTTTGCGGTCAATACATGTTATTTCTAATAGTCTTAGGAGTATGCTAAGTTAAAAGGTTCTCTCCACGCGTCTCAATACCAGTCACCACTCCTCAGCCACCATTTATCGATACCTCCATGCAGCAGACGAGGACAGTAGGAAGGCGGTGGGGGTTATAAGGTTGGGAGAGTGATTAAGAATCGTTGAATTTTGTTCGTTTGCCATTATGATTCCTTCTCCAATTCACTTATTACCTCATCATACCATAACCCTATTTGTTCTTCCGTAGCACCAAAACATTTCGTAAAATTTTCTAAATAATAGTCTTTATTGAGAATAGGATCCATTTTTAATAAATGTTTAGCACTTTCTTTCACATAATATCTCGTTCGTGTAATATGAGGATCTTCTATGCCAAATTTATTCAACAAAAGATCAGTCTTTACTTCAATTGAAGCAATCCAAGACTCGATATTTTCACCTTTGGATACAATTGCATCTAATCCACAAGAAGAAAGATCAAACAATTCCTCAATTAACCCTATAGGGCTTTCCTGAATTTCAGACAACATTGCTTCAATTTTCTCATCTATGTCATCAAGAAGATCTTGGAAATCTTCTATTTCTTCGGAGACCGCCTTTTTTACTTCAGAGAGTTTCTGCTCTATGCTATTTTGGGTTTTAAGAAATTCCTCTTCCATATCTTTTGTGGCTTCCTTAAATCTTTGGAAGAATCTTTGACTTTCAAGCTCCATAAACATATTCAAGAGATCTTTGGGTAAAATAGCCTTATTACGGCCATCCCAACGAATTTTATATATTCCAGAAGAGGTACTATAAGGCTTTTTATCCCCTCCGGGGACTTCGATTCTAAAAAAAGGGGTAGCATTAGTATTTTCAATAAAAACTTCGATATTTATATGTGGTATACAGCTTTCTGCTATGTTAAAAATTGCCTGTTTTTCTTTATCCCTCACTTTACACCCAATAATCTCTCCTCGTTGGCGGCCATTACTTAAGGATTTTTCCTTAACGCCTATTAATATTGAACCACCTTTTTCAGAATTTGCAAAAGCAACCAAAAGTTCTGGTTTCAATCCATTGAGAGACTCTTTATACTCTAAATCGCAATTCTCGCTTTGCTTCAACAAGCTTCTTGACTTTTTAGATATGGTCTTATATTCATTTTTATTTCGTTTACTTGCCATGAAGTGATAATTCACCCGTCCTAAAACAACTCATTATAAATGGGGTCACATGATGGGGTCAGGTCTTGGATTAAATAATTTCTTCCTCTTTCTACCCTTCCATAGTTTTTCTTTCTCTTTCTTCTCTTTCCTCCTGCCTCTCTTTCCTCACAATCTTACTTACAGTTGAATAATGGATCTTTATAAAATCAGCAATTTCTTTCAAAGTACAGCTATAGGTTAAATGGACACCATAAATACTTTCATCTCTGGCCTTCATATCCGGGATTATGGAGGTGAATTCATTCCTCAACTTCTTATCCTTTGATAAGAAATTACCAATTTCAAGACTTGATCCCTAAATCTCCCATGAAGAATTTAAAATCAAAAAAACTCCGTGTCCTCCATGGCTTCGTGGTGTAAAAACCCATTCCACCTCTCGCCTCCCACTTCTCGCCTCTCAAATCAATAGGGTGCATTTACTTTTTGTCAAATATTCAGGCGTAATTATTCAGTCTCCGGGGGCTTCTTGTCCTTCTGAGCGGATCAAGAAAGACTTGAGCATGTCATTCTGAGCGGATCACGAGAGAAGAGCTTTACTTCTATGATTTTCTCAAAGACGGGATTACCTTGATCTACGAGGATTAACACAGCGAAGAATCTCAACCCCCGTGGCATGGAGGAGCAAATATTAATAAGAATGATTGTTGTGAGGAGAACCCGGGAGAGGAGATCCTTCGCTGATTTATACATCGGAAGTAAGTAAAATACATTCTTGCCGGGATTGATCGAATAAAGTAAGATGATCTTTTTCCGCTCAGAGCCTGTCCTTGAACGAAGTGAAGGAATGACAGAGTGGGCGACTCTCTTGCGGGAGATCCTTCGCTCCGCTCGAGGGCAAGCTTCGTGAAAGAATGACATGGTGGTGGGATCT
>JAIORV010000189.1 GCA_021107945.1 Vulcanimicrobiota bacterium
AAATTGAGTGATTTAATTAAAAGATGTCAGGCGTGCGAAATCTAAGAAGTAAGGATATAGATCATGAAAGTTCTCATAATCGGTTCAGGGGCAATCGGTGCTTTTATCGGAGGAGTACTTGCAAAATCGGGGCAGGACGTTACATTCCTGGATCTGCCCGAAGTTGTGGAGAGAATAAAATCACAGGGAATTACGGTCGAGGGTATTGGAGAGAAAATCCATATTGATCATCCCTGTGCCATAAGCTCTGTTGATGATAATTCCCGGTTCGATCTTGCGGTGCTATCCGTGAAGTCTTATACAACCATACCCGCCATAAAAAACCTCCCTGTTACAATTGCCGATTTCATTATTACATTCCAGAACGGCATTGGAAACGAGGAGATATTGGCGGAAAAATTCGGAAAACAAAATGTAATTGCCGGTTCGATTACATACCCGGTGGCAGTTATAGGTCCCGGACACATTAAGATTGAAAATCAAAAGGGCGGATTGGGAATCGCTCCCATGGATCCGACAATCGATATCGGAGAAATTCCCTCTTTGTTTCAAAAAGCAGGATTGAATGTAGAAACTTATAACAATTACAGGAGCTTGAAGTGGTCAAAGCTCATGTTAAATATCGTTTGCAATGCCACATGCGCAATCCTTGGAATGACACCGGAGCAGATTTTCTCGGATAGAAGACTCGTAGGGATAGAAAGAGAATCCATCAGGGAGCTTTTAAATGTTATGAAAAAGAAAAATATCCCCGTTGTCGATCTTCCGGGATACCCTGTAAAACTTATGAAAAATGTCTATTCATTACTTCCTCCCTCGCTTCTGAAGCTTGTATTAAAGAATCGCATAAAGAAAAGCAGGGGAGACAAGAAACCGTCCCTGCTTATTGAGGTGGAAAAGGGAAGCAAAATTACCGAGGTTGATGTTTATAACGGTGCAATATATGAATCTGCAAGAAAAACTGGCATTCCCGCCCCAGTTAACCGAGCGCTGACGGATATCCTTGATAAAATCACCTCAGGCGAAGTAGATTGGAGTGAATTAAAGGAAAACCCCGGCAAATTGATTGACGCGTGCAAATGATTTTTTGGGGTTGAAACGAAAGCTGATATTCACAAACACGAATCACAGGAAGAACTAACTTCACAGAAATCAGGTAGAACAAATGAATTATCGAATTTACCATACAATCAGATGTTTTTTTATTGCGATTTTAATATTATCTGCGGGAATATTCACCGCCTGCAAAGATCGTTCACGAATAACCGCTGTTCCGAAAACAAAATATGTACTTGAAGGAGACAGGCAGGTAACTGTTCCCTTGTTGGAATTGAAGATAAAGAAAACCGCAGGAGAAGTCATTAATTGGGAGAGATATTCAGACGAGGCATTCAGCGAATTATTTAACAGGCGTGAAAAAAAACCCCTTCATCGTGGTGTGGAAAATAGTATTCTGGATTTATTGGACTTGAATAAAGGACAATACATCGCAGATGTAGGGTGCGGTCTGGGTTATTACGTGTTTGCATTCTCGGAAAAAGTTGGGACTGAGGGGAGAGTCTATGCAACAGACCTGGACCCAAATTCAAAAGCTTTTATCGAATGGAGAATTAAGCTGAAAAAAAGCGGCTTCTATGAACTTGCCGGCTATGACATAAAGGAATCCGCCTATGATAACATAATATGCGGAGTAAACACCCACACCGATGTGAATCTTCCCCCAAATACTTTCGATTGGCTTTTCCTGAACCAGGTACATTATTTCACAGGTAAAGAACAGGATATGGAAAAAGCGACAACATTTACCGATTCACTTATTAAAGCATTGAAACCCGGAGGCAAAATTCTTATTTCCGAATGGGATTATTTAAGAGAAGGCAAGAGCGAAAAAGAATATATCGCGATGGATGAAATCGCCGGGAGACTTGAGCAAATGGGACTGAAAATTACAAAAAGAATTGACGAGGACAGGAAAGAGACAGATTATCAAGACTTTCCCATTCCAAATCGAACAATATTTATCCTTGAGCCGAAATAAATACTTTTCTTTCTTCTTAACACATTATCCACGGGAACATTTATCTCATATTTCTTATATTGAATAAATGCAGAAGCTTTGAATTTCGGGGAGTTAAAATCACTTCGCTGTTTATCAGGCAAAACATACCTTCCTCCCTGCGGAAAGATTGCAGAGATACTATCCCGGAACCGTTATTGTAGAATATCTGTGTCTTTGGAGTAAGACAACTCTTCTTATCAACCCGGAGGTGAATCTTTTTTAGTAACTATTCAGCCCCTTTTTGCGGGGGATTTCTAAACCTTGATTTCACAACGTTTTAGGCTGGTCAGGAGACCGGCCTCCACCCAAATATCACGAAATTAATAATGGCTAAAAGTGTTAACTTCATTTAAAACTCTGCGTCCTCCGCGTCCTCTGCGGTGAACAGTTACCTTTTTTATTTTGCATTTCTTCCATGGAATCGGCTTGAGAAGGTAACTTCTGACTTTTTTATTCAGGTCCACTTCCCTGAGGATTTCACCTTTGTAGTCCTTACCACTCTCAAGGATAACTTTATCTTTTTTTATAGATGGAACATGTCTGGAACTTGTTTGGAACATTGAATGAATGTATTCTATCAATAGGAAAGGGTGAATTGATATGACAGTTTCAAGTTTGGGAAACCGGATTAAGGGAAGAGCCAGGGAAGTTTATGGCAAGATGAAACGGACTTCCCCCAAAAGCATGTCGGATGAGCAAAATAGATGTGCCGACTCGGTGGAAACAGGAAGGACTTCATCATGTAATGGAAATGAATTTGGTTTAATCAAATATTCAGCACTCCAGGAATTTTATGATGAAAAAGCTGTCGTCAAATTTCTCGAAGAAATGAAGGAAACCTTTGAAATATCCGGGGAATCTATCAGATACAGAGACTCCAAAGGTGCAAAGAAAAAAGCTGATATTGACGGACTCTTAACAGACCTCGCCGCTCAAAACGTTTCATTCGGCAAAAACAAACTGATATTTCATAATAAAATCGAAGGTAACGGTAAGATCGGGGATCTTGACACATATATGAAAATAAAAAAGCAAAAGGATGGAAATTACAGGGTTTCATTATTTGTCAACGGCAAGAAAGAGGATGTCGATAAAGTAAAGAAGGAATTATCCAAATCGGAGCTATGTGATTATGATGAATGGAAAGACAGAAAATTCTCAAACAACGAATTTGTCATTTCCGTTCTTCCCGGCGGACCCGCATATATCGAGAAGAAATATACGGGAAGGGTATCAAATGAAACAAAGATTTCCGAAATTGCAAGAATTGCAAGAATAGCAGGAACCGCCGTTGCTCTGTCTATGGGAATTCCCATGATGGGACATGCGAGTTTTGCACCGATTTGCTTTGTCGCCCCTCCATTGGTCAACATCCTCGCGGGTATTTCACAGACCGTAGAGAGACGAAGCGAGATCAAGGGCGAATTAAGTGAAAAGCTCCCCAAATGCCTGAAACCTGCTGCAAAAGCGATGAAATATATTCTTCATCCTGTTACATCTGTCCTGAATGATAAAAAACTTATGGCAAAAGCGAACGTAGCCCTCAGCGCCAACGGCCTGGCACAGAGCTTTACACTATATACGGCATTCCCGAAAATTGATATCCTGACTCACTTTTTAAGCGGATACGCATCGATTGAAGTGGGAGATAAAGCTCTGGGCGTAATGGTAAAAGATGGGGCGAAACTTTCAGGCATCGACAAAACACAACGGTATAAGAAAACAGAATCTTATCTTAAAAAACATGAAAAGGGCTTTGAACTCATCAGAAAGACTCTTCTGTTCTCCCTCGTCGGGATTGGCTGGGAAGTTTTCGAAGTCGCCACAGGAATAGAAAAAGCATACACTCTCAATGCCGCATCAGATTTTATCGCCGGTCTTTCAGCAAACATCCTGGGATGGACTGCAAAGCATAAAATAAAATGAATTAGTATCAGGCCATTTTATAAAATGGAACAATCCTGGAACTTACATGCGACACAGAAGAATGTTATCCTTGGGATGGAAGTAAGCAATCCCGGAATAACAAAAGCGGAAAAAGGTGAAAAACAATGTATGCGACAATGACAATGACAATGGATTATAGGCGGTTTGACCTGAGAAATATACCGGGTCAACTGTTGAGAGTTTCTTCGCTGGTTGAAGGCACCCTTTTCTGTGAAGAAGAGAAGGAAGACGATGGAGATTCAGGTCCGGTAGATACATTTCAAAAAGCTTCCCAAATGATAACGGTGAAAGACTTACTTCTGCAAATCAGCGGACGGTAAATTCAGGAGAAAGTTTTTAGCATGATTTGTAAGGTAGCGGAAGTCTTTAGACTTCCCGGTAATGTCCTCGGGCTTGATAAGAATTTTTCGACTGTCCCTATAAAACAAGGAGTGTGAACAATATGAATTATGCAATAAACAGATCTTTACCCAACCAAAGTCATTGGTCAGTTTGGAAGGGACAAGGAAAAGATGAGTTTTACAGGGTAATAATTATGATCGCCCCTGATAACATCGGCAGGTTTGGAAGTAAAGAAAAATGCCTTGATAAGATAAAGAATGTGTTCGGAAAAAAAGGAGAGGAAGGGAAAATTGTCGGGGACCTCTGGATAATAGATGCGTATTCCGCAGATATTAATAAAAGAACGGAGAATAGACTAAGAAATATCGGTTTTCATGTGGTCAAAGATGAAAAGGTATGCCTGGTGGCCTGACCTGGAACCGTCTGTCATGTTTTTTTATAGATTTTTTAACAGCAAAGACCACAAAGACTACAAAGAATTTTTTTAGGAGGGATGCCCCTATCTCGATAAAATCCTTTTGTGTGTTCTTCGCAGATTTGCGGTTTATTTTAATCCTGTAAATATTTACCCGCATAACATATTAAAGAGTCATCTTATTGAAGGAGTAATACGGTAAAAATTGAAGTTCTTCATATACGCAAATTTAAGTATATATTGAGTGTATCGAAAAACTTCAAAATCTCGGTTATTTCCCGTTTCCCACTTCTATCTATCACAGAGGTCGCAAAGGGGAATAGGAAATAAGAAGTAGGAGATTGGAATTCCATTTTCCAACTTCTAATATCTATTAATGAGGGATATTCTTATGCCTGTGAGATTGTTGCCGGCTCCACCTCCCATGCTTGTGGGAAGAGAAAAGGAAATCGAGCATTTCTTTCATCATCTTCACAAGCAGAGAATTTTCTTTATTGAAGGCACTTCCGGAATAGGGAAGACGGCACTATGCCTGACAATTGCAGATCATCTTGAAAGGGAATCAAAAACGGCGGGGAAAGTCTTTTGGATTGAATGTTACGATGGATGGCAGATTACAACCCTGGTGAAGGAAATCAAAGAATGCCTGTCAGATAAAGAAGCCAACTCCGGGGAAAAGGCAAATGGAGACTCAAATTCCCTTGAAGAAAAAATAATCAATTTAATAAAATTGCTAAACCATAATTCCCACATACTCTTCATTGACGATTTTCAGTTTGTTGGCGGAGAGAAAATAGAAATATTCTTTGAACTTCTTCAAAAATATATGCGTAACTCAAAAATTATTTTTATCCTTAATAAACTTCCGGAAATTCCAAGGATAAAAATGCTGGATTTTTTTGAGGAGAAAATTCAACCTTTAAAAATACAAGATGCTATAGACTTAATAGTGTCCACTCTTGAACTTCATGGACACAGAGAGCCGGTTCAACAGGCAATCCTTGAAACCATTGTTGACAGGGTATTTTGCTATCCCTATCTTTTGAGAATGATCGCAGCCACGATCATTGAGGGGAAGTTCTCTCCGAAAGAAATAGCCGACGACATTCCCGGAATAGCCGACGAAATTAATGAATATATTCTCAAGAAACTGCTTATTGATTTTGATGAAGAAGAAATGGATCTATTAGGGCTTATCTGTATTGCAAGAGCGCCGATGCCACATAATCTTGTGCCTCAAAAGACGGTTCTTGAAAAATTGGAGAGAAAATTTATAATTCAAAGAAGTATTAAAAAGACATTCAAAGCTCATTCCATTATAAAGAACTTTGTAGTAATGAAAATGCAAAAAGAAAAAAAGAGTGAGCTTCATGAAAAACTTGCGGAGAATCTCGCACATTCTGAACAGGCCGATATCATAAGGGAAGCGATATTTCATTTCCTGGAGGCGGGAGATGAAAAGCAAGCGGAGGATCTCTTGAGTAAGTATGGAGGGGAAATATGTTCAGAGGGTTATTATGAAGAAATAGTAAAATATTCAGATAGACTTTTATCGGATGACAGGAGTCCGGAAAAATGGAATTCCGACATAGTTATTCTTCATGCCAATGTGCTTTCAATACTGGGAAAATGGAAGGAAAGCATAGAGTTACTGAAAAGATTTAAAGAATCGGCAAGATCCTCGGAGATTATGGGCAGGATATATAATTCAATCGCCGGAGCTCACTTGAACAGAGGGCAGATTCATGAGGCGTTGGCTTTATATCTTGAATCATTGGACATACACAAGAAGAACAAACAACATAAGGAAGAAGTCAAAGCTTTAAATTATATAACTTTTATTTACGCTTTTCGCGGCGAGGTTGACAAAGCTCTGGAATATGCAAACAGAGCGTTTGAACTGTCAAAGAAAATGGGCTTCTCTTCGGGGATGGCGTACTCTTTAAGAATGCAGGGCACTGCGCTTCTGAAAAACAGAGATTTTAAGAAAGCTCTTTCCGTGTCGAAAGAATGCGAAGAAATGGCAAAAGAGATGAAAAGTATTCGACTTCAATGTTGGGCGATTCTAAATGAATCTTCCGCATATACAGGCCTGGGAAATTACGAAATGGCTGATAAAGAACTGGAGCGTGTTCTTGAAATGGGGATCTCAAGAAAAGATACCCAGATTCAGGCGTTTTCACATCTTTACAGAGGCATACTGTTTCATCAAATGGGAAATCCCGACAAAGCTTTATCATATTTGAAACAGGCGGTTGAAAACTTCCAAAGTCAGGGGAATATACTTGGAGTGTCCGTTTGTAATTACCAAGTGGGACTCATTGCCCTGGAACAGGGAGAAAATGATAAAGCTTCAGGAATCCTTGAACAGGTTATAGATGTTGCCCGTAAAAACAACCACCACCTTCTTGAGATTGAAGCAATTGATAAAATTGCTCCGCTATATATTGAAACGGGTGAATATGAAAAAGCTCGGTTGGTAATAGACAGGGAGTTTGAACTGCTGGACGAATTTTCGATAGCCCGAAAAGAAGAATTTAAATGCAATGCCTGCCTTTGCCGGGGGTTATTAACATATCGAAGAAATGAAGTTGAAGAAACGGAAAAGCATATTCAGGAATCATTAATTCTGGCATACCGGATTAAAGACCCCCTGTTAGTTTTAAAGACGGATTACTTTGCGGGCAAAATAGAAGCCGACTTGCCTGATTCAATAGGGGAATCGGACATTTCCGATAAACAGGAGAAATTTCTTGCCAAACTCGGGGAATCTCAAAAACAAGAAGCTAATCGCTATTTTTCATTCATCGATAAATTTACACGTGAGGAATTTATCATAAAGACAAATAAAGGTGAGTTCATAGGAAGTAAGGAAGAGGCGGAAAATTTTCTTTCCCGGAAGACTGATTTTGATATTTTTATTGATGTGATGAAACAGACGATTTATGAGAAAACAAAAGGAGAAATTGATATCTCCCGTAAAAGAGTTATCGGGATGATGTTTTTACATTTTGTAAAAAATGCCGGAGGCAGGTTCTCTCCTGCGCAATTATACAAGGATGTATGGGGGTGGGATTATGATGAAGTTATTCATGCCCAGGAAGTCCGGAAGAATATTTCCCGATTGAGAAATATGATTGAACCGGATCGTAAAAATCCAACATATATAAAAACAGCTACTCCTTCTCTTATAGAGAAAAGCGGGTATTATTTTGACGCAAACAGCAATTTCTGCTGTATTGAAAAAAAATCATAATCATTTCAAGTCAGATGCTATTTTCCATTCCCCCGCCCCATCGATTTCCATGGAAGTAATGGAAAGATTGTCGGGGACACGTTTCATTGAATTGGAAATATCTTCTTTCAGCGCGTAACTGATTAACGCTCCAATTACTCCCCCATGTGTTACAACAATTATATTGTCATTTTGGGAATTGTCTTCGATAATTTTCTTTATACCTGTTACCGCTCGATCCTGAAAATTCTTTATCTCTTCCCCACCTGGAGGGGTTATGGATTGGGGATTTTTTCTCCACTGAATAAACTGGGGAGTTTTTGCTATATTACTTATTTTTCTGCCTTCCCAATCCCCCAGTCTTATTTCCTGCAAATTTGGAGCCATCCTGACAGGCGCACCCGTTGCCCCGGAAATTGCATCTGCCGTTTCTTTCGCCCGTTTCAAAGGGCTGGAATAGATTGCATTGATCTCTCTGCCCGATGAGACAAAAGTTTCTTTCATGTCTCTTGCAAGAGAGGATGCTGTCTCTTCACCTTTATCGCTCAGAGGTGGATCCATCTGCCCCTGAAGTTTGCCTTCCTTGTTAAACTGTGATTCCCCATGTCTTATGAAATATATATTCATATAATAACCTCCATTACTTTTTCCTATTACTGATAAATTTAAGAAATTGGGTAACTATTCAGACCTCCCACTATAGGCTTATCTTTATATACATCTTTAATTATTGGTGATTTATTTTATAAACCGCAAAGAAATTTTACAAACTATACTTAACCAAATTAGTTTTGGGTGCACATATTTCCTGCCAAAATTATTTATTACTATTCAGATCCCACCACCTTGTCATTCCTTCACGAAGCTTGCCATAGGGTTTCAGGACAGACTCTGAGCGGAAAAAGATCATCTTACTTTATTCGATCAATCCCGGTAAGAATGT
>JAIORV010000056.1 GCA_021107945.1 Vulcanimicrobiota bacterium
ATCTTAAATACTCATGCAAGAAACCAAAAAAATTTTCCTTAAGCGAACACGAATGGATTAAAATCGGGTGTTGTCTTAAAAACTCGAAAAGTTTATAAATATTGTGAAATATGGCTATAAGGCTATTAAAGAATATTTCTCAATCGCATTTTTGACAAATTGAGTGATTTAATTAAAAGATATCAGGTGCGCGAAATCTAAGAAGTAAGTTCTTTGAACACTATTGAAAATATTGTTATTGAAGGTAATTTATTATTCGAGAGGAAAAAGTATTATGTAAAAGAGTGAGTCAAGTAAATAGGGGAGGTGGCCCATGGCAAAATTTACATACCATGCTCCGGTAACAATGTCGGAATGTCTGGGTATGTTGAGAGACAATCCCGGTGCGAAATTGTTGGCCGGTGGTACGGATTTGATGGTTAAAATCAGGGATAAGCTCATTCAACCTGATGTCGTTATTGACATTAAGAGCCTGGATGAGTTGAAGGGAATATCGATGGACGACGAGGGGAACATCCGCATTGGCGCGCTTGAGACCCACACGGAGATAAGCGAGTCGAAGCTGATTCTGAAAAAATATCCGTTTTTCGCCCAGGCTTGTCGATGGGTAGGATCGATGCAGATTCGAAACAGGGGAACTATAGGCGGAAATATTTGCAACGGAAGTCCTGCCGGCGAGACCCTGCCATCACTATATATCCTGAACGCAAAAGTCCACTTGAGAAACGATTCCGGAAAAAGGGTTCTTCCCATTTCCGATTTTTATTGCGGTCCCCAAAAAACTTGCGCATACAAGGACGAGATTGTAACAAGCATTCATATACCGGCGATTAAGGGGAAATATAAAGGAGCATACCGCCGTCAGGGAAGACGAAATGCCGTTTCCATTGCTATGACGACCGCCGCCGCAATGTGGAGGGAAGACGATTCCACACCCACGGGCAAAAGGTTCTCAATAGCTCTGGGATCCGTCGCCCCGACCGTGATAATGGCGAAGAATGCCGAGGAATTTCTAAACGGAGCGGCTTCCTGTAGCAACGAAATTCTCGAAAAGGCCGCAATGGTTGCTCTTGAGGATGCCTCACCTATTAATGATATCAGAACAACAAGTGATTACAGGAATGAGCTGGTTTATGTGCTTGTTAAACGATGCCTGAAAGATATTATCTGCAACAAGGGGGTGGAGTAATGGGAAATGTAATCAACCTGAAAGTAAATGGATTAAACTATTCAGTGGATGTGGAGCTTGGTGAGACATTGCTGGACGTCCTTCGTGAAAAGTTGGATATAACAAGCCCCAAAAGGGGCTGTGAAATGGGAGAATGCGGAGCCTGCACGGTTATAATGAATGACCTTGCAGTGAATTCATGTCTTGTACTTGCCATAGAAGCGAATAATGCCGAGATCTACACGGTGGAATCCCTCAAAAAGAACGGCAAGCTCCATCCGCTTCAGAAATCTTTTGTTGACAACGGCGCGATACAGTGCGGATTCTGCACGCCGGGAATGCTGATGAGCGCAAAAGCCCTCATTGACAGGAACCCGGATCCCACGGAAGATGATATCAAAGAAGCGATAGCGGGTAACATTTGCAGGTGCACGGGATATAAGCCTATTGTTGAGGCGATTAAAAAGGCCGTATCAACGATGAAAAAGGAGGGGTCATGATGTCCGTGAAAACAAGAGTTGTGGGAACAAGCGTCAGCAGAAAAGATGCCCTTGAAAAGGTCACGGGAGCGGCAAAGTTTGTGGATGATATGAAATTCGGCCCGGGACTCCTTCACGCAAAACTGCTGAGAAGCCCATATCCCCATGCGCGCATTATAAAAATAGACACATCGAAAGCTGAGGCACTTCCGGGCGTCCGCGCCGTCATCAGCGGGAAAGATTTTAATCAATATATCGGACTGTATCTGCTTGATCGCACATTATATGCCGTTGATAAAGTGCGGTATGTGGGTGAGCCTGTCGCGGGAGTGGCGGCCGAGACCGTGGAAATCGCAGAAGATGCATTAAAGCTTATAGACGTCGAATATGAGGAGCTGACGGGGATATTTGACCCGGAAGATGCATTGAAGCCCGGCGCGCCCATTTTGCATGAAAAACTTGGTGAATATGAATGCGCTCCGTTTATTTTTCCCCAGCCTGGAACAAACATTTCCAATTATTTTAAGGTGAGAAAGGGCGATGTGGATTCAGCTTTCAAGCAATGTGCCCATATTACCGAGCAGGAATATTTCGTACCCCATCTCCAGCATACACCTCTGGAAACACACGTTGCCGTTGCGAAAGTGGATGATGCCGGACTCTATACCCTCTGGACATCCTCCCAGTCGCCTTTCGCCCAGAGAAACCTCCTGGCAAAATCCCTGGAGATCCCATATCACAAACTCAGGGTGATAACTCCCTATGTGGGCGGTGGGTTCGGAAGCAAAGCAGGAGTCAGCATAGAAGGCTGTGTGATTCCTCTGGCGATAAAAGCATCCCCAAGACCGGTAAAGCTGCACCTGACCCGCGAGGAGGAGTTTTATTGCACATTCGTGAGGCAGGGTTTGAAGGCGAAGGTCAAAATCGGCGTTGACAGCGAGGGCAGGATTCTTGCCATGGAAAACACATATTATTGGGACGCCGGAGCATACACGGAATACGGTGTGAATATCACACGCGCCTCAGGTTATTCATCAACGGGACCATACCTTGTGCCTAATGTTAAAGCCGACTCCTACTGCTGTTATACAAACCACCCGGTGGGAGGACCCATGAGGGGATTTGGCATGCCAGAGATCCACTGGGCTATCGAGCAGGCAATTGATACGATTTGTTGTAAGATTGGCATGGATCCCGTGGAATTCAGGATGAAGAACGCCCTGAAAGGCGGGGATTTATCCGTAACAGGCGGCGTAATGCATCCCAACGGATTGAAGAAATGCATATTAAAAGCGGCACAAGATCTGAGTTGGGATCAGCCCAAACCCAAAGCCGGCGAAGGCAGGAAGATCGGCCGCGGTATTGCGGCGATGTGGAAGGCGCCGGCAATGCCCCCGGATGCATCATCGGGAGCGATATTGAAATTCAACGAGGATGCGACAGTGAACCTTCTCGTGTCCGGAATGGAAATCGGGCAGGGCACACATACCGTGATGGCACAGATGGCGGCGGAGGTACTGGGAATTCCTTATGAATGGATAAGAGTTCATACTCCCGATACCGACTATTCGCCATACGAGTGGCAGACGGTCGCCAGCAGATTGACATGGTCAATGGGTAATGCCGTTGTAAAGGCGGCGGAAGATGCCAGACAACAGATACTCGAGCTTGCGGCGAACCATTGGGGCTGCGGTCTCGAAGAGCTTGACATTCAAAACGGTATGATAATCCAGATTGAAGATCCAGGGAAGACAATACCTCTTAAAGATTCTGTCATATACGGAATAAGAGGAAAAGACGGAAACCTCAGGGGCGGTCCTATAATCGGCAGAGGTAATTTCATTCCGCCCGATGTAACACCCCTTGACAGAGAAACGGGACAGGGTCCCAAGGCGGTTGTTCATTTTACCACCGGGGCGCAGGCGGCGGAGATTGAGGTTGACGAGGAAACAGGACGGATCCATTTGAGAAAAATCTCCTCTTGTTATGATGTTGGTAAAGCAATAAATCCTTTAAATGTAATTTGCCAGAGTATCGGCGGGATCTATATGGGACTCTCCACGGGGATGTTCGAGCAGTTGAAAATGCACAACGGAACGCCCCTTAATAACAACCTATCGGATTATGTGACTGCAACCGTTGCCGATATGCCCGATGAGATATTTGCCTCCTTTGTGGAAGTTCCCCAGGCGGACGGACCGTTCGGTGCAAGGGGAGTAGGAGAGCATACAATGGTTCCCACAGCTCCGGCAATTGCAAACGCGATTTATGACGCCCTGGGAGTAAGGATCAGGAGCATGCCGATGACTCCGGAGAAGATTGTCTGTGCTTTAAAGCAAAAACGGCTTGAAAGCAAGGATAAGAAGAAAATCGAACAGGCGTTCGCCTCCATTGAATAGGACAGGGAATGAATAAGGATTTCTAAGGCACTACAGCTAACTTGCAGGAGCAAGCCGATAACAGTAAGAAAGATGTCATATCCAATAAACATCGAAACACTGAGGATGTTGACATCAGGCAAAATGATTAATTCAAGGAATAATAATGAAACTTTCAAGTCAATTTCGTGGGAAAATACTCTACTCGCAAAGTCGAAAGTCATTTTACAGGACAATTATTCTCCGTCTCCTGTTTGTCCTGGTGATAATAACGATCACGGCTATACTATTTTATATGCATCGCGGCGAATTGAAATCCGAGAAACCCCTGAATTTCTGGGACATAATTTATTTTACAATAATTTCCGTGACAACCGTGGGTTATGGCGATATTGTTCCCCACTCAAGCTGGACAAGACTCTTTGATGCGTTTTTTGTTACATTTGTTCGATTTTTTACCTGGTTCCTAATAATTTCCACTGCATTTGAATTGATGGTGCCCAGGATAATGGAGGCTTTTATGATCAAGCGACTGATTGCAAGGATAAAAAATCATATATTAATATGCGGATTTGGGAGGATAGGAAGGGAAGTCCTTGATACTCTCCTTCAGAAGGGCGAGAATCCGAAGCAAATAGTGGTTATTGACGCAGAAGAAGAAAAGTCCGAATTGGCGGCGGAAAAAGGTGTGACTGGACTGCGTGGTGATGCCGAGAACGAGGAGATACTTACCATTGCGGATATTGTCAATGCTCGAAAGATATTCATATGCGCTAATCAGGATCACACCAACCTGATGATATGTCTCACCGCGCGTAGTATGAATGAGAATGTGGAAATCATTACCGTTGCAAGAGAGAAAGAAAATGTGAAATTGTTCAAGAGAGCGGGAGCTGATTATATTATAAGCTTGCCCGAGCTTCTCAGCCAGGAGATGGTTGATGCGGATTTGATGGATAGCGTAGGCAGGAAAGCGGAGCCGGGAGAGACGAAGGGCAGTAAGACAAGGCGTATTGAAGATGATGAATGAAGATCCCGATAACAATGAGAAAGAACCTTACATGGATTTTGAGATAATTCCCCGGGATACCACACCGGAAGCTTTCATGGCACAATTTGCGATATATAAGAAGATGAGCGGCAGTCAGCGCGTAAAGCTTGCAATAGAGGCAAGCGATGCGCTCAGGGAAACTGTGAAGGCGGGAGTAAGGCAAAGACACCCGGAATATGATGAGGAGAAAGTCAAGCTTGCGGCGCTGAAATTGTCAATCGGGGATGAGTTGTTCAGGAAAGCCTATCCCGATATCGAGGTGAAAACATGATGAGTCAGGCGAATTTTCTTGAGAGAATTATTAAAAAACTTGAATCATGTGGAATTAAATATATGATTTCCGGTTCTCTTGGGAGTAGCTTCCACGGAAAGCCCAGGGCTACAAACGACATTGATATCGTAATAGATCCTGACTTCCACCAACTCCAAACATTTATTGAAATAATGGGAGATGATTATTATATTTGCCCCGAGACGGCAATATCAGCTCTAAAAAAACGGACAATGTTTAATATTATTGACAACATCACCGGATGGAAGGCTGATCTGATAATCAGGAAAAACCGTCCTTTCAGTGCCGAGGAGTTTAACAGGCGGATCGAAGCTGATATAATAGGTGTAAGGGCAAATGCAACCACCGCTGAAGATACGATAATAATAAAACTGGAATGGGCGAGGAATGCAAAGTCGGAGCGTCAATTCAACGATGCCCTGGGAGTTGCCGTCACACGGTGGGAAAGCTTGGATGTTGAATACATGAAGAAGTGGGCACAAGAATTGGGCATAGGAAAATGGCTTGATAAGTTACTACTTGAAGCGCAAAAGAACAGTTTGTCAAAGGAATAAAAGAAAATATATCGAAATACATCTCTTTCCAAAAATAAAAATTAGCGGTGTTCTTACATGAAATCTAAACTAAAAATATTCATACCGATAATACTAATATTATTATCGTATTCCTGTGGATATGCGGAAGTCGTATCAAACCATTTCTTTGCGCCGAATGCCCCATCATTGGGGATATATCAGCAGGAGTTTATGGAGACATATATCAACAGGGATCCTGATCTTACAAGGGGTTACAATCTTCTTGTCAATTTTAAATTTTCAAAGGCAATCAAACCCCTTAACAAGGTGGCGCATAATAAGGACCTTGACCCGAGAATCCGTTCTGAAGCTTATACATTTCTCGGCTATGCATATATGAATATGAGAGATACCGTGAGATGCCTCGAGGCGTTGAAAAAGGCAACGGATTTTAATCCAAAAAATCCTCTTGCATATTACTTTCTTGCTCATGAGAATTTTTTAAGTGGAGATTTTGGAGAGACCAAGAGGAATTTAGAGAAAGCCGTAAAGATTCACCCCAAGTTTGTTTCTGCCTTGAGGATGCTTGCAGAATTGTATAAAGACGAGGGAGAACTCAAGAAATCGGCAGAACTGTATAAAAAAATCATTAATATTTTCCCCAATTCGGGATATTTCAGATATCAGTATTATAAGATATGTAATAAATTGAGAGATTATGACGAGGTCGAGAAGACCCTGAATGTGATGATCAAGCTTCAACCCAAGTACAGGCCCAACTATATCAACCTGGGAGAAAATTATATAAAGCAGGGCAAGTACGACAAAGCTATGAATGAGTTCAATCGTATTGTGGAAAAAACTCCCTCCACATCAAGAGGATATGAAGGGCGCGCAAAAGTTTATTATCACAGGGGAGAATGGAAGAAGGCGATAAAAGAAGCTAATAAAGCTTTGAGCTTGTCGCCGGGCAATATTTATGTAAAATCGCTGGTATCGGATCTCGAAAAAGCCCGTGAAAAAGAGAATAAGAAAAAGGCAATAGAAAGAAAAAGAACAACTTTATGGATAATTCTGGTCTTTTTACTCCTGGGAGTGTGTGGGGCTTTAATATACTTTATTATCCTACACAGGCGCAAAAAATATGTCATCGGCGTAATACAAAATTTCAACAAGTCAATAGATGAGATTTACGACCTGGATTCACTCGCTCATTATCTCCTGAATTTCTTTATGGTTCTTGGAAGAAGTCCCCGATCTATTTTTCTTCTTTTCAATCGGCAAAATAACGAGCTTTCCATCAAGGATTATAACGGCTTCGACAGGGAGGCGATGGAGTCATTCAACCTGTTTGCAGGTGAAGATGTAACGAACTGGATGTCCGGTGTAAAAAGGTATATCCTCAAGGTTGATGACCTGAAAAACAATTCACTGTTTAAAACTGCTTTCCCCAGCCTTATAGATCATATGATGGGCTTTGGAATTACATATTTAATACCATTGCGTGAAAAAAACACCCTTGTAGGATTCGTTGCTCTCGACGAGATACGCGTTCCCGGGCGAATTTTGCCCTATGAGTCGGATCTCCTCATGTCTCTTTCAACTACATCGGCGCAGGCGCTTACTTCTCTTATGCTGTATGAGATATCGGTCAGTGATGAGACCACGGGACTTTTCAATAAGCGCTATTTTATGCAGACACTGAACACTGAGATGAAAAGATCCGAGCGTTATAAACAATCCCTTTCCCTGATTACTTTTGACATAGATGATTTCAAAAGTTTGAATGATAATTACGGACATTCACAGGGCGACCTTATTCTCAAGGAATTTGGTGCGGTTATCCGGAAGAGCATCCGGGAAGGTATCGATCTGGGAGCACGTGTAGGTGGAGAGGAATTCTCGGTTATACTTCCCGCCACCGACTCGGAGAAGGCATATATCGCGGCCGAGCGATTAAGAAGAGCGGTCCAGTTACACTGGTTCCCCGGCTTCCCTGAAGAGTCGGATGAAAGTATTACCATAAGTCTTGGCGTGGCAACATTTCCAGGGCATGCCGGCGATGAAAAAACACTGATTGAAAAAGCTAATGAAGTCATGTGCCTTGCCAAACGAACCGGGAAAAACAAGGTTTGTATGGTGGATCACCTGGAAGAATCGGATTTACATTTGCCGGAGGCGGGTTCAGGTCCACTGAAAAGACAAAAGCCTGTGGGCTCATCATTACTTTCAGATACAGGATTTTTCAGCAGGGCATATTTTGAGGAGCGATTTACCGGTGAATTGCGAAGGTCGGAAAGAAATTCCCGCACATGTTCAATACTGCTTATCACGCCTGATATCGAGCTGTCCGAATCCGAGAGAATCGGTATTTTCAGGGAAATGTCCAAAATTTTGAGGACAAACCTTCGCCGTGGAATCGACGTCCCGGCACATATAGAAAAAGACACGCTCGCGGTGCTTATACCGGAAACCGATCAGCACAAGGCCTCACAGGTTGCAAGAAGACTAAAGCTTTTAATTGACAGGTCAGCTCTCCTTTCAGGGGAGAGACGGGTTACATTCAGCTTTGGAATATCAAACTACCCGAATCTGGGACGTACCGAGGAAAGCTTCCTCGAAGCCGCCAGGCAGGCGCTTCGCATGTGTAGGAAACTCGGGGGAGATTCGGTAATGATTGGAACACCGCTATAGAAAAATCTTAACTCAGCGCTCTCTGCGTACTCTGCGGTGAAAAATAATTAGGGTGCATTTAATTTTTGTCAAATATTCAGGCGTAATTATTCGGTCTCCGGGGGCTTCTTGTCCTTCTGAGCGGATCAAGAAAGACTTGAGCATGTCCTTCTGAGCGGATCACGAGAGAATAACTTTACTTCTATGATTTTCTCAAAGACGGGATTA
>JAIORV010000210.1 GCA_021107945.1 Vulcanimicrobiota bacterium
TCAAAGGTTCAAGCGTAATTATTCAGTCTCCCAAGGCTTCTTGTCCTTCTGAGCGAATCAAGAAAGACTTGAGCATGTCATTCTGAGCGGATCACGAGAGAAGAGCTTTACTTCTATGATTTTCTCAAAGACGGGATTACCTTGATCTACGAGGATTAACACAGCGAAGAATCTCAACCCCCGTGGCATGGAGGAGCAAGTATTAATAAGAATGATTGTTGTGAGAAGAACCCGGGAGAGGAGATACTTCGCTGATTTATACATCGGAGGCAAGCTTCGTGAAAGAATGACATGGTGGTGGGATCTGAATAGTAATAAATTTTTTGACAGGAAACATGTGCACCCATTTCATTTACTCCCAAATTTTATCCTGCTAATTCATTTACTCCTACTATACTGATTTCATTATCCTGCTTTCTTAATGCAATATCGGAGACCGGAAGTCAAATCCTGAATTGCGACTTAAAGTTGGATTCAATTAACCTTGATTTTTGCGATTTTATGAGTTAAGTTAAGATAAATGAAATCGGAAGATAGAATACGCAGGAGAGGGATTATATAAAACGAATAATTTTTATGTATGACTCGAAATCAACTTAACTATTCAGCCTATTTTTTGTGGTGGATTTCTAAACCTTGATTTTATAATGTTTTAGGCTGATCAGGAGACCAGCCCCACCCCAAATCCCATGTGAATTTATCACGGTTGGGAAACCGCTTCTACATAATTTGTCTGAAGTGTTTACTTCGTTTAAAACTCTGCACCCTCTGCGAACTCTGCGGTGAATAATTACTAATAAACTAAGGAGAATAAATGCTTGAATTAAGCGGGCCGATCATAGCATCCCTTGAAATAACCGATAAATGCAGTTATGGCAATTGTCCCAACTGCCCCAAAGGTTTTGAATCAACCGGCGGGGAGCCTTTGAGTGTTACAGGTTGGGAAAAGGTTATTAATACGCTGGATGAATATGTCCAGGAATACCGTGTAACCGGTGGCGAACCTGTGGAGCATCCACATTTTTTCGATATTCTTGCTGTGCTGGAAAAAACAAACAAATTTTACCATATATTTACAAACGGTATGTGGAAAAATACCGACGAGATCCTTGAAGGATTGATGAAATGCGCCCATGTCAACACCATCACATTCTCCCTTCACGGTCATGATGCCAAAACCCACAATGCCTTCACAGGCGGCGAAGGTGAGGAAAGTTTTGATCTCCTCCTGGAGAATCTCAAGATGGCGTATGCGGCGGGGCATAATGTCAACACAAACACGGTTCTTACAAAAAAGAACATCGAACATATCGAGGATATCGCAAACCTGGCGATGGATCTGGGGGCAAGGTATTCCATATTCTCAAGATATATCGGTCCCGAGAGGGAAGATATCAGCATCACATCAGATGAGTTGAAGAAAGCCTGCGAAAAAGTGCAGGAGCTTGAATCATTGGGCTTTAACGTAATGACGGGAAATTGTATCCCCCATTGTCATTTCCCGTCCTCATCATCGGGATGCTTTGCGGGAATAACATACGCCACCATCGACCCCCATGGAAATATGAGACCATGCGACCATTCAAAAGTTGTGGCGGGGAATATTTCATCAGACAATATAAAAAAGGTCTGGCGCTCCGATGTGATGAAAAAATGGCGTGAGCGCATACCTAAAATATGCAGGAAATGCAGCAAGATATCGGTCTGTCCCGGCGGATGTAAGGTTGTCGTGGATCTGACAGGGAAACCGATGGATCCGCTCATCGGCCAGCCCGTTAATAAGCCTGAAAGACCTCCGGTTCTGGAGGTAACACTGGAAGAGGATCTCTGCCCTACGGCAAGGTATATCACAAGAACCGAGGATTTCGGGTGGGTTTTGATCAGAGGAACACAAGTTATTCCTGTCAATCGAAGGGCGGAGAAAATACTGAAACTACTCGACGGCAAGACAACCCTGAAGATGATTCACAAGAAAGCAGGTGACGGGGCGCTGTCGTTTATATATTCGTTATACGTACGAAATTTCATCGAATTCAGAACATTGAGTGAGGATGAAGTGTGATAAAAAAACGGTAACTATTCACCGTAGAGGACGCTGAAACAATCCTGCCCAACGCAAAATATTTTTTAACCCTTGTGGTCTTTGCGGTAAAAAAATTGTCATCAATAACTGGAAACAACTCAGGGGGAGCAAATGAGACTGACATGAAAGAAATATTCGAGTCAATCAAAAATCATATTGACAAGCTTCGCACTATGTCAATGAAAAATGATATGCCCGGACTGCCGGCTATTATTGGTGATATTGAAAAGGAAATTGAGACGATCAATTCCCGGATGAACCGTGAGACAAGGTTGTCTGCAATCGAACGGGCGATATATACTTCATCGCATTCCATCGATGAGACGATGGATCAAATAGCAAACCTTATCAAGGATGAATTCGAGTTCTCCCGTTTCGATATTGTCATTATCGATCAGGAATTGGGAAGGGTTATGCGCAGGTATTCCAAGGGTGGCTTCGGCGAAGCGGATCTTGAAAAACTTGCCCGTCATGGCGCATTGGGAGTGACAAGGGATTATGCCCTTGAGCACATGGAACCCTGGATTGTTAACGATATAAAGGAACAGGATCCCAAGTGGAAATTGGCGCGGGAGCTTGATGTATGGGTTCATGGCACATTCCCCCTATATTATAAAAAGAAATCCGGAGAGATGGAATTACAGGGACTCATTCACGGCGCCAGAACAAAGAAATCTTTCCTCTCGGGCAAGCTTCTCGATGAAAAACAGATCAACGAATTGAAAAGACTTGGGTTTGCCATAAACAAAGCAATTCACGACGCCAGGCTTGCATATTTTGAGCATGGAATTATGAAAATCCAGAATATTATCGGCTCCACACGGATGGAGATCATGCAGGAAACCGACGAGCCCGACACTGAAACCACACAAAATCAGATGGATTTCATTTTAGATGCGATAATAAACATAGTCAGCGCATCAATAGGCGGGATAATTATTCGTGAAAATGACCTTGTTATACCCATAACACTCAGGAATGACTCGAATGAAAGCATTCCGGTCGAGAACTTTACGATTTCATCCAGGCCTCTCACCGGTCTTGTAAGTGGAGCGTTGTTTGACGGTTATTCGATTATAGAAAACGAGGTTGTAAAGAACGGGGACAGGATGGATATTGAGATAAAGGGTCTTGATGATGAAATTCATACATTGATGGCAATTCCCCTCATAGAGTCATATTCTGCAGAAGGTAAGGTAAGAAAAACCTCGATAGGCGTTGTAATCCTGGTTAACAAGAAAGATCCTGACAACCGCCTTATAAAAACTGATTTCGAGGGAAATGAGGGGGGATTTTCATCTCTTGATCGTCGAAGCATCGAGTCAATTTCCCCACATATTGAGACAATAATTTCAAATACGAAAAGCCATAAAAAACTCCATCTGCTTTCCCTGACTGACGGAATGACCGGGCTTGCAAACCACAGCCACTTTATGAACAATCTTCTCACCCTTGAGTTCAAGCGATCAAAACGATATGGAACGCCCCTGTCGGTTCTGCTTCTTGACATTGATCATTTCAAGGTTTTTAATGACATTTTCGGTCACCAGGTAGGGGATCTTGTTCTGAAGGAATCCGCAAAGGCGATCAAGGCAAATACAAGGGAAGTAGATCATATAGCAAGGTATGGCGGGGAGGAATTCGCAGTAATCCTGCACAACACACCTCTCGATGATGCGATTTCATACGCGGAAAAGGTAAGAAAAATTGTTAACCAAACGGATTTCACGGAAAAAATAAATGAATACAGGCTTTTTAACATTATTGAAGCCAACAAGAGATTTCATGCAATTCTTGAAATAGATGACAGAGATATTAGAAATGCAAAGATTGCCGTTATGAAAAATCACTTCAACCTTAATATTTTCAAGGTGGTTGAACTTCTGAATTCAAACGGGTTGAAAGAAGCGGAAAAAATGATTCTCGATTCAATAAAAGTGACAATAAGCGCAGGACTTGCATTTTATCCCGATACAAGGATTTCCTCAAAAAGAGACCTGGTCACAACCGCAGATATGCTTCTCTTGAAAGCAAAGGAAAGAGGAAGAAACAGAATTGAGGTTGTTGCACTGGATTGATCTGCTTATCCTCTACAGCCATGGTTTAGCACTTTTTACCAGGAAAGTTATCATTGCGAGCCTCCGCAGAAGGCGAAGCAATCTCACTATTTGGAAATGAGAGGCGAGAAGCGAGAGGTGAGAAGCGAGAGGTGAGAAGCGAAAAATGAGGACTTCCTCTTCCCATTTCCCGTTTCTCATTTCTATTTTCTGAGAATTTTTTTCTACAACTTTTGGTAATATTTTTTCTTACGAAAAAGAATTCTCTCGTCCAGATATTTCCACGCCTTTATAACGAATCCGTCTTTCGTGGGATCAACATTCTGCCCCGCACTCTTTATTACAATTTTAGGCATTAATCCCACATCCTGAATGTTTCTTTTTTTTGGGGTGAGGTATTTCTCCGTGGTGAGGCATAATCTTGCTCCCCCTGTAAGATTATAGACGGTCTGTACAACTCCCTTTCCAAATGTTTTTCTTCCCATAAGTACAGCCCGGTTATTCTCCGACAACGCCGCCGCAAGAACCTCCGATGCAGATGCGGAGCCCTCATTTATAAGCACAACTACAGGAGCATTGAACTTCTCCCCGCTTACCGATTTTTTAGGCATCGGCCTGCCGGCTTTCTTTATTACCCATACAAGCACTCCGTCAGGGACAAACCTTGCCGCAATCCTTAGAGCCTCCATAAAATCACCACCGGGGTTGTTTCGAAGGTCAATAATCAAACCTCTGACCTTTTTCTTCTTCATCACATTAAGGGCATATTGGAATTCCCTTAATATCTTTCCACTAAATAAGCCTATCCTGATATAACCGATGTTTTTAGAAAGCAGCGAATATTTTATGGGATCGATTTCAAGAGGGGCAAACCGGGGATGGAATGTATGCTTCCTTCCGTTTCTAATTACGGAAATGCTGATTTTTTGTCCTCTTTTCCCGGAAATGAGCATTGATGTTTCGTAAAGACTTTTTTTTCGAACGGAGCGCCCGTTAATCGCTACAATCCGATCGCCGCTTTTCAGTCCCGTTTTTTTTGCCGGCGATCCGACTATGGGGGCAATGACTACCACTTTTCCTTTTTTATAACCCAACTCCAGCCCTATGCCGGACCCGTCTCCACCTTCAAGTATCTTTCGCTTTGAAGGAGTTAGTAATACGGAATACGGATCGCGCAGAGAGTCAACCATTCCGTCAATTGCGGCCTCTCCCAGTTTTCCCGCGAGAGACGGGTGTTTTTGAGAATATCCCAGGTAATAATTCTCAAGTATCCTCCAGTCATACTTCGAGGGAGTCTTAATCGAAGGCAGGACTTTTCTCATCCGGTCTATCGCTCCCCTTACCAGTACTTCATCGCTCACGGGTTTGTAATAAGAGCTTTTAATCAATTCCCTGACACGCATTATATAGCTATATAAAAGCATTTCCCTCGATTGTTGGGCAAAGGCCGGGATTGTATGCAGAAACATTCCTGCCAGGAGAATAAAGATAAATATGACAATGGGATAGAGGCGAGTGGAAATATTTGAGGATTTATGAGGTTTCATATAATTTCTCTTTCTGAAATAATCATGCATTATACAAATCGAATATCCTCTATATTATAACAATTTTTATTAATTCTGCAACGCCCGATCATGTATGTGAGGAAACCTGAAGGTATCCTCCAGGGGGATTGATTGTAAGCATTCAGTTCACCCTTGCAGGAGTGGCATCTTGCCACGAAAATCGAGGCTGGAAGCCTCTCCTACAGCGATGGGTCTGAATAAATACGATTGATTTAAACGCTTGAACCGCATATACCGTCATCTGGAATTATTTAAATTAACTATGAGTGAATGGTATCGCCAACTCATTAAATCCTCTGTGGTCTTTGCGGTGAATAGATACGATTATTATATTTTTAATATATTTTCACATTCATCGAAGGATTGGTTGAAGTTCTGTCAAATTTTACTCACAAAATACCGCTTAGCATATTCTTTCAAGCAATTATTTCACAGGAGATACTAATGAATATCGCAATTTTCACAGACACCTTCCTCCCAAGGTTTGACGGAGTAATAACTTCCATATTAAATACAGCGGAAGAGTTTATACGCCGTGGAAATACTGTCAGAGTATTTGCGCCAAGAATCAGGAAAAATCAGGATGAGATGATCAGGGAATATCTTCCCGGATTGGATTTCAGCTTGATTCCCGGAGTAAGCGCACTTTTTTATCCCGATTTTCGTGTAACTGTCCCGGTAACTCCATGGGTTATAAGGGAACTAAAAAAAATGCAGGCAGACGTAATCCATTTCCATACTCCTTTTACAATGGGAATGGAGGGGATTCTATCTTCAGCCTACCTCTCTCTCCCACTTATCAGCACATTCCATACATATTTCATCGAGCCTGAATACCTGAAAATTGTTCATCTTCACAGGCTGCCCGGAATCACCCGCTTTGGATGGGCTTATTCAAATTTTTTCCATAATATGTGTGATGTTACCATAAGTCCTTCCCAATATACTGCAGATGAATTAATAAGAAAAAATCTTCGTTGTCCTGTTAGAGTAATATCAAACGGGATCCCGCTGAGAGCTTCCCGGGATCTATCCGAAGAAGAGAAGGAAGAGATTCGAAGGAAATTCGGTTTAAAGAAAAATGTTATGCTTTTCATCGGAAGGGTATCCGTCGAGAAATGTATCGATGTAGTGATGCGTGCGGCGGCAAAGATTTTTCAGGGAAGAAATGACACGACTTTGCTTATTGTCGGCGACGGTCCTGCTTTTGAACAGATGAAAGAACTCGCGAAAGAAATGGGAATCCAGGAAAATACGGTTTTCACGGGAGGCATTCCTCATGCACAGTTAATCGAATCGGGAATATTTGAAATATCAAAATTCTTCGTTACGGCATCAACATCGGAAAATCAGCCCATGACAATAATTGAATCCAGCATGTTCGGGCTCCCTATTATCGGCGTAAATGCAAAAGGAATACCGGAGATGATATCCGATAACGGCTTTATCGCCGAACCGGGAAACGAAGCGGAGATTGCCGATTACATGCAAAGGTTGATTGAAGACGATGAATTACATAAGAAAATGTCAAAAGGTTCCATTAGAAAAGGGCAAGAATATGATATTGTTAAGACAACTGATCAAATGGAGAAATTATATGAAGTGCTTATAAAAAAGGTCAAAAGGCAGGGGAAAAGGAGAAGGATTTCACTCAAGACATTATACAAAATTCTGGGGAAGAGATGAGAGAGGATTAATTTTATATAAGATTTTCAGTAAATCCATTTTTCATATAAAACAATCACAAACGAAAGGGGAATGAAGATGAAAATGAATTTAGTTTTTATTTCCATGTTATCAGCCGTCATCATTATAAGTTTTCTGAGCGGTGCGGGATATGCGGAAAATAACAGGAAGGTCAAATGTATTGCACATCGCGGGGCTTCTGCGTATGCTCCTGAGAACACTCTTGCCTCATTTAAAAAGGCTATAGAGCAAAAGGCGGACTTTTTTGAGTGTGATGTCCACCTCTCGAAGGACGGCGAAGTTGTGGTGATACATGATGACTACCTGGAGCGCACCACAAACGGCAAGGGACTCGTAAAAGAAAAGACCCTCAAGGAGTTGAAGGAGCTCGACGCCGGAAGCTGGTTCTTCGGCGATTATGCAAGTGAGAGAATTCCCACCCTGGAAGAGACACTTGATGTTGCAAAGGGGAAGATCGGTGTTGTTATCGAGATCAAGAACGGTCCATTCTTCTATAAGGGGATCGAGGGAAAAGTAGTTGACCTGATAAAGAAGAAAGAGATGGTTGATGATGTTATCGTAATTTCTTTTGACCACGCAAGTTTAAAAAAGATCAAAAAGATTGCGCCCAAGATCAAAACCGGTGTTCTTTATTATGGAAATATCCTGAATGCTCCCGCCGTGGCCAGAGCGGCCGGCGCAAGGCAAATTGCCGTCGGACACGAACTCGCAACCGAAAAACTGATTAAAGACGCCCATAAGAACAACATGGAAGTTAACCTGTGGACAATTGATGATCCCCAGACAATGAAGAAATTTATTGACATGGGTGTTGACGCCATAACAACAAACAAACCCGATGTCCTGCTGGAGGTTCTGGAGGGTAAAGATTAACTGAATTCCACGAATCTCTCTCTCTTGACACCACAAATGGAGCAATAATCAGGCAATTTATTCTCCACCGTATATCCGCAGTTTTCGCAGATATGCAAGGTATCTTCCTTGTTTGCGAAATGATTGAACAAAGTTATACATTAAGCTATTTCTCGAAAATAATTTCTTGTTATCGGGCGGCGGGACGCCACCCCCACCATTATAACAATGCCGGTAACTGCGGCGTCTCGCCGCAGATCAAAAAAGAAAATACTTATTATACTCCGCGTAATTTAGTTTGTCATCATTTTACGGAACGGCGCTATCATACTTCTCAGGGACGCCGGATTGCCCTGAAAACGATTGAATCTCCTGA